>JAGWPH010000128.1 GCA_028870615.1 Betaproteobacteria bacterium | reverse complement strand
CTGTGCAGCACCCCAAGTGCTGTGATCTTGCCGCCATGCAATTGTACGATGATGTCGCCATTCTTGGCCTCTCTTCCGTTTCTGTAGTGCATATCAAACCTCCTGTAATTAGTTCCCGCGCTTCAACACCTTCTTGGCCTTGCTTACCACGCTTGCTTGTTGTGGTGCAGACAGCATGCCTTGGCCTTTCAGCATGATGGCAGCCTTGGCGTGTGCTGCGTCATTGACAGGGTACGTGCGATTGGGGCCGGCAAAGGCCGAGTCTGGTAACGCCTTGCGCTGTGCTGCTGTTAATCTTGCCATTTCACTTTCCCTTCTGTTTGTATGCTATGTGCATTACGTGAGAATCACTGCCAAGCAGAAATATTTGCCGGGCAAACTCTATCAATTCCTGCTCGTTCATCCAATATTGGCCGCCACGATGATGCGGCTTGGCAATCCTGAGTATTGCAGGAATATGCTTGCTGACATCCTGCATACCTTATGACCAAAATGGGGCCGGCCACTTTCCGGTTTTCAACCATACGCACAAGCTCACAGGCAACATAATCAGCTCTGTCACGAGCGCCCACAATATCCAGCATGTCACGGCTCCGGCCATCAACGCCGCCATCACCATTACGCCAATCATTTCACAAATGTTCTGCCACATATCATTCCCCGCAATGTCTCTGCGTCGAGTCAAACGTTGACAGCATGTTATGGCAAAACCACAATGCTATTGCTTTGCGCCATCCGCTGCCGCTCTTGATATGCCTATTGAGGCGTGCCGTGGTCAGCAATTCATGCGGAAATTCCAGCAACAGCACCGACATGACAAGAACGTTCACCGCAACATCCAGTATGAGCCCGATCAGCAGGTTGAAATAGCCAAGAGGCATGACTGCTTTTGTAATGCGCCCGGCATCCTTGGCGTCGCGCAGGTGCATGATGGCCAAAAAATAAATCCAGCATAGGTTCATCAACCCAAGCGTGTATAGCACAATCATGCTATCGAGTCCTTTTGTGCGCGCAATGCCACGATGGTATTGTCAAAATCTTTCAGCTTGTGGTATCCAATATTGACAGCATAAATTTCTGGTTCTGTCAGCCCCATAGAAGCGCCTGTTTGTACTGCCAGCAGCAACAATGCTTCGCGCGTGATGCGCGGCATGATCTGTGTGCGTTCCAGCGCGTCAATCTGTGCCTGTACCGCATCGCGCCGTTGTTGAACCGTAGGCTGAGGAGGCGCGCTCAATATCGCCGCTTCCTCATCCGTGATCGGGACGCAACCGGCAGGCAGCATATATTCATGCTCCGTGGAATCCAAAAAGTGAAGTCTGTTTTGCTGGTCTTTGTAATGCGGCATGATTTTTCCTTTTAACGATATTCGGTTGTTGTTCTGCTCGTGACGTTCGCATCGGTCAAGACGTAGCTACAGTTAGCTGGCACCAAGAACACCCCTGCCGCCGTAACTGCACCACCGCCACCACACGCAGGCATATACATGTGGGTCGCCGTGCCACCATTGATGGATATAGTTGTGCTCGGTGTCGTTGTGCTGCTGGTTACGTAAACGTGCAGCCAGAAAGCTTTGCCGGGGTTGTAATATGTAATACCGGATATTCTGGTTTGCACTCCCTGCGTCTGCCCATAACCTATACTGCCCATCGCGGTCAGCGCGTTGCCACCGGCAGGCTGTACCAGTGTAGGCGAGCTCCATCCGGTGCCTGTGGTAAATACCACATCTACAAATCCAATCACACGATATGGAGAGTTGGCCGCACAGGCAACGGCAGAATAAATGACGGTGTTAGAGTTGGATGACGCACCAATGGTGGTTGGGCTAATTAAATTTGTTTCATCAAGCTGTAGGCCACCAGCCGTATTGGCAATACATAATACTGGTGCTCCGCTATTGTATGCCTCCAAAATAGCCAGTCGGTTGCTGACCGTGGTGGCCAGCATGCCTAGGTTCGAGGTAGCCGGCACTACTAGATCGGCTGGTGTGCACAATGCCGTAGCTGGCGTTCCGGTGGTGGCGGTGGCGTTTCTAAAGTCCAGCACATGCGCCGGCATGCTGGTTGTCAATGCGCTGGATGCTTGAGTAGTCGTAAATGATGGCAGGCGCAGTGAGGCCGTGCTGTTTATGGAACCATCCTGTCGCACAATCTCACCATAAACAGTCGTGCCATCATAATAATAAAATACCCGATCACCTACCGCACAGGTATAATTTGTCCCACCCGTATTGAGCTTGTTATTCGTAGCATGATAGGTTAATGGCCACGCCCCATCTGCAATGCACAACACCCATTCGCCGTTGTTCATGGTGACAGCAGATGTCGCGGTCGTGCCAGTAATGTGCACCGTATTGCCGCCAGCGGTTGACAAATTCAGCGTGGCAGCAGACGCAATGTTTGCGCCAGTTTTGAAATTAACCAAGCCAGTAAAAGTAGCCCCGGCCAACGATGCGTACAGTGTATCGAAGTAGGTTTTGAGGGTAGCCTTGGTATTGGCCCACGTAATGCGTATGAGCGAAAAGCTGGACGCGCTGTCTGTGCCGCCAATTTCATCTGCGTCAACCGGAGTGGCCTTGCTTGGTGCCGCGTGAATGTTGGGTGCCACAGGATATAGCGTGTCAAAATAAGTCTTGAGCGTGGCCTTGAGATTTGCCCACGTGAGTTTTTTAAGCCCGAATGTGGCGGCACTATCTGCAAGTGGCAGCTCATCTGCATCAACCGGCGTGGCCTTGGATACAGCTGCATGTGTTTCCACCATGGCTACGGTTCCACCCTGCTCATAACGCACTGCATCGCCAGCGACGGTAGCGGCCCCCAATCCGGTGATTTTGTTGCCGCCCATGGGGAGGTTTGCCGCCATCGGCACAGAGCCGTCTGCCATCACAATGCCGGCTGTTGCTGGTGTTACAGATTCCAGTGCTGTGGCACCAGCGTTGACGCGCACAATCCTGAGCGCAGATGCAACCAGTGCTGGCATCTTATTGAATCCAGCAACTATCGCATCAAATTCAGCCCGTGCATCAGCGGACGCGCCGTTCGCATTTTGAACCGGATAGCCGCCGTGTGTATAAAAGTCATTTGCCATTACTGCCGCCCCTTATGATTATTCTTTTCGGCACCAGAAAACACCAACAGCACCGATAATCAGTGCTGTTATGAGCTTACCCCATCCCGCATTTAGCCCGCCATCATGCGGCAACAATTCTGCCAGATTGATCGCAACAAAAAATCCGCTGACGAATATCATCAGCCAGCCAAATTTTTTGTTCATATTGACAAACCAGCCATTTATTGTTATGCTCGCACCTGCGAGGTATTGTTTGGAGCGTTCAGAAAGAGTTGAACTTTCATTGTCTAGTTGGAGGCCAGCGGTTCTATCGTTGAACTATGAACGCAAATCGGTTGCGGATGATGGACTCGAACCATCGGCCAAAAGATTATGGGTCTTCTGCTCTGCCTCTGAGCTAATCCGCGATATTTTTATGCAACGTATAAGTATAACACAAATCAGCACAAAATGCAAGTAAAATTTTGTCAGTACCCCGCTCCGCTATCAAGCGGCTCGTCCGGCTCATATGGCACTTCTTCTGCTTTGGGCTTGGTAAGCGCCGGAAACAATGCGTAGATTGCCCATATCAGGGCGTCGGCCCTGTTGGGCGATTTTTCACCTTCATACCCGTTTGTGGTAAAGCCCACCAGTTCGTCTTCCAGATCACGCAAATACCCAACATGCCTGACCTTGCCTTGGGCATACAGGGCGGCCACTGGCTCAGCCCTGACCACCTTGCCGCGCGTCGCAGTAACCTTCTTGTATGGTACTCTTGGGTTGGCTGTGCGAATAACAAACCTGACCATTTCCCCGCCATAATTCTGTTCGCCAACTACGCAGTCGGCGTCGTGGTGCTCGTATGCTCCGGTTGCAACGCGCCCCCATGTTGCCGGGCCCGCTTTCACGGTTCTGTCTTCAATGGCATAAGCAATGCCATCCACACCAAGCCCTGCCACGGCAATACCAATGGCGTCGTTGTCTTCGTTGTCTGTGTCACCTGAACCTGATGGGTCAACTGCAACCACAATGCGCACCATGTCTGGCAGCTCGTCTATATCCAGCACGCGGTACTTTTCAAAATTATCTTCATCGAATAGCTGGTTTGGGTTGGCGTCACCATATTCGCCATCACGGAACCGCCTGCGTTTTGCCGCACCAAGATTGTTCAGGGACTCCATATACCCCGCTGCCAGATTCTCTACGTTGTCAATCGGGTTCATTTGCAGGCTCACGTATGCCTCTGGATGAGCGAGCGGCCTACCATCGTCAGGGTTGATTTTTTTGGTGAAGAGCTTGTATGTCCAGTGTGATTTTTTTGGCGGGTTTTCATCAAACAACATTTTCAGGCGCAGCTCGCGCTCTGGTTGGCCCGGAACCTTAATCATCACTTTTTGTGCCAGCCGTGTTTCTACGGTCTGCCGTGTATCATTGCTGATTTGCGAGCATTCATTAAGCAAGATTGTCGCATGTTCAAGCCCAAGCACCTTTTCAGACCGTTCCGCATCATCCAGCCCACCAAACCAGACCTCGCTGCCGTTGGGAAATGTATGATAGGCCTTCTGCTTATCATAGGTTCCGCCAGCATTCGGAAAGCATAGCTTGAGCACCTTGGGGAACGTGTCCAGCACAATTGCTTGTATAATGCGATTCTGCCGGAACCCCAAAACCGCATGGCGCGAGCCGGGTGCGAGCAGGGCGCGCGTCACAATAGCCCTGATATGCGTAAAGGTTTTGGCCGAGCGCGAGCCGCCATACAGCAAAATGTACTTTGCTGGCCCGGCAATTAGCGTATTGGCTTCTTGTTGTTTGGCGGTCAGTCGGAATGTCATGCGCCGACCACTTCATGCAAAATTTTAATATGCTCGCGTGTCACCGCGTTGTCGTGCGCATCATTGCGCGTGATAAGCTGTTCCAGTGTTCGTTTGGCCATTTCTGGATGCGCGATAAGCCATGCACGAAAACGCTCTCGCTCATTACGCGGAAGGCGTTTGATGTGTTTCATATCAAGCCTTCGTCCTGCGCCTTCTGGCGCATTTTTTGTGCGGCCAGACGAATCTGATACCCGGCTTCCGGGCTGGTCAATGTTGCAATCTTGGCGGCATCTTCATAAGCCTGAATGGTTGCAAGAATAATTACATGGCGCTGTGTTCTGCCGATTCTGACATTCATAAAATAATCCTTGACTTTGATTTGCTGATATGGTAATGTGTGCCTGCAATTCTAACAAACGGAGATTGTCATGGAAAATAAACCAAAAGACGGCGCGCTATTCCTACAAGAAGAAGCAACGGAGCCAGAGGTCAAGCAATTCACACAATCACAAT
>JAGWPH010000127.1 GCA_028870615.1 Betaproteobacteria bacterium | reverse complement strand
TACCAACCGTCGGTGACCAAGCGCAAGCGTACGCATGGCTTCCGCGTTCGTATGAAAACCCGAGGTGGGCGCGCGGTCATCAATGCTCGCCGGGCGCGCGGACGAGTCCGCCTCGCTGTTTAAAGGCTCTCCCTGAAGCCAATCGCCTTCGGAAAACTTTCCGATAGCCGAGACTTCCAGGCGGTCTTAGTGGGGCGCTGTGGCCACACCGGGAACCATCTGCGTATGATGGCGCGCCCTAATGGACTAACCCATGCGCGCTTGGGATTGATTGTGGGTCGGAAAGTGTGCGCGCAGGCTGTTGGGCGAAACTACATGAAACGAGTGTGTCGCGAGTTATTCAGGCGTCACATCGAAGTACTTGCCGGGCTGGATGTGGTCATACTCCACAGAAAGGTATTTATCCCGGGTACGTTCGATTTACTCTCGACGGAATTTGAGATACTGGCTCTGAGCGTTCAGAAATGTCGAGATTCATTCAAATTCTCATCCGCGCCTACCAACTTGGGCTAAGCCCTTTGCTGGGGAGGTCCTGTCGTTTTGAACCCAGTTGTTCCCATTATTCCTACGAGGCTATTGGCCGCCATGGGCTTGCCCGCGGAGGAGCGATGGCATTGAAGCGTCTGTGCCGTTGCCATCCCTGGCATCCAGGCGGTTATGATCCTGTACCCTGAGAATTTTCATGAACATGCAACGCATCATTCCGCTCGTTATTTTTACGGCTTCCAGCTTCATGTTATGGGACGCCTGGCAGACATTTCAACGCGCATCGCCGCAAACACCGCCGAGCACACCAACGATCTCTTCCCTGCCGGCAAGTAACACGACACTTCCTGAGGCGCCGGTTGTTGCACCCACAGGGACCAACAACACCGTCCCGCCGACCACCGCTACCGCAGGACCTGAGTTGGAAGGGCTGCATCACGGGGAACGCGTCAGGGTTAAAACGGATGTCGTGGATGCAGAAATTGATACCGACGGTGCCGATCTTCGCAGTATTAAACTGCTCCAGCATTTTTCTGCTGAGGACAAGATCAAGCCGGTTGATTTGCTGGAAGACAAAAGTAGTCTGGTTTATGTGGCTCAAAGTGGTTTGTTGGGCACGGGGCTACCCAACCACACGACATTGTTCACCGCGGACAAAACGCTGGCTGTTCTCGAACCGGGACAGGACACCCTCGACGTTACGCTAAGAGCCACAACACCAGGCGTTGTGGAAGTTGCCAAGATCTTCCACTTCAAACGGGGCAGCTATGTGGTGACGATTGAGACCGTGGTTCACAATCTGAGCGCTGTGCCGTTGTCACCAGAAGCTTATTTTCAATTCCTGAGAGTATCCAAGGCGCCTCCTGGAGACCCTAGGTTTGTGAGTACTTACACCGGCCCTGCGGTTTATACAGAGGCTACAAAGTATCAGAAAATTCCTTTTGCTGACATTGACAAGGGAAAACGGGACTATCCCGTCAGCGCCAACAATGGTTGGATTGCGATGCTGCAGCATTATTTTGTGGCAGCGTGGCTCCCCCCAACCGGGATGCAGCGGGAATTTTTTACACGGAAGGTGGGCAACGATCTCTATACCGCCGGCGTGATCCTTCCCATGGGGGCAATTGCCCCTGGCGCGACCGGTACACTCTCGGTGCCGCTCTATGCCGGGCCGCAAGAGGGTTCCAAGCTCAAGACACTTGCCCCCGGACTCGATCTGACCATCGATTACGGTTGGCTGACCATCATTGCCACGCCTTTGTTCTATGTTTTGTCGTGGATTCACAGCTGGGTCGGCAATTGGGGTGCGGCCATTATTCTTTTGACGGTGCTGATCAAGGCTATTTTCTTTCCGCTTTCGGCAGCAAGCTACAAGTCCATGGCACGGATGCGCCTGGTTCAGCCCAAAATGGCGCGGATCAAGGAACAGTATGGTGACGACAAGGCCCGGATGAACCAGGCCATGATGGAGCTTTACAAAACGGAGAAGATTAACCCGCTTGGTGGATGTCTTCCCATGGTGGTTCAAATCCCCGTTTTCATCGCGCTGTATTGGGTGTTGCTGGGGTCGGTAGAGTTGCGTCATGCGCCATTCTTTGGCTGGATCCATGATCTTTCTGCCCAGGATCCGTACTACGTCCTGCCAGTGATCATGACCGCATCCATGCTCTTGCAGCAACGCATGAGCCCCAAGCCACCGGATCCTGTCCAGGCCAAGGTCATGATGTACATGCCCCTGGCGTTCAGTGTCATGTTCTTTTTCTTCCCGGCGGGTCTGGTGCTGTACTGGGTGATCAACAACGTGCTGTCCATTGCCCAGCAATGGCAGATCACACGCATGATAGGTGATGGAAAGCGTTGAAGTTATCGCCGCTATCGCCACTGCGCCGGGCCGCGCCGGAATCGGCGTGGTTCGGATATCCGGACCCAAACTCCAGCAATTAGCTAGCCAGCTCACGGGCAAGACCCCACCCCCACCCCGTCTCGCGCATTTCACACGGTTCATCGACAAACAGGGGGCGGTGATCGATGAAGGCTTGCTCATCTACTTCTCGGCGCCTGCTTCTTTTACCGGAGAAGATGTTTTGGAGTTGCAAGCACACGGTGGGGACGCCGTCCTGCAGCTTCTCCTGGGGCGCTGCCTGGAATTGGGAGCGCGCATCGCCCACCCTGGTGAATTTACGCAGCGCGCATTTTTCAACCACAAGCTCGATCTGGTACAGGCAGAAGCTGTCGCGGATCTGATTATGGCCGAGAGTGCCGCAGCAGTGCGCGGGGCAGTACGCTCCCTGACGGGTGTTTTTTCCAGGAAGGTTAAGGCCCTGGTCGGGCAGCTCATCGAACTTCGATTACATGTCGAAGGAAGCATCGACTTCACAGAGGAGGGCGATGCGTTTCTGGCCAAGGTCAAACCGCAAGACAGTATCGCGGAAATGCTGGCGACCCTTGAGCCCCTGATCGCCTCGGCAGTTCAGGGGACATTGATGCGGACAGGCCGTCAAGTGGTCCTGATAGGCGCTCCGAACGTAGGGAAATCCAGCCTGTTAAACGCCCTTGCCGAAGAGGATCGCGCGCTTGTAACGGAGATCCCGGGAACGACCCGGGACGCCATTTTGACCACGGTACACATTCAAGGCATTCCATTTCATATTGTCGATACGGCGGGCATTCGTGACACGGGGGATGTTGTGGAACAGGCAGGTATCATGCGAACCTGGGCCGCCATTGAGCATGCTGACCTGGCGCTGATCGTGACCGATGTCACCCTTGGTTTGACAGCTGGAGACCGCACCCTGATGACGCGTTTGCCAGCGTCACTGCCGTATCAGATCGTCTACAACAAAATCGATCTGGTTGCAGACAAATCAAGCCCCGGTGCACAGGATGGAATCGGCGTTTCCGCCAAGACAGGCGCCGGACTTGACGCATTGAAAGATCTGTTGCTAAAACGTGCGGGTTGGCAGAGTCAGACCGAACCTGCCTTCCTGGCCCGAGAGCGACATTTGGCAGCCTTGCACGAAGCACGCCAGCACTTGGCCGAGGCTTTGTTACAACGGGAATCGGTTGAATTACTGGCCGAAGAGCTGAGACTTGCACAAAACGCCTTGGCCAGCATCACCGGTGAATTTTCTTCCGATGACCTGCTAGGCCAGATTTTTTCCAGATTTTGTATTGGGAAATAGGAATAAACCCTATTTAATCAAGGGAACGCATTGTTTCACGTGAAACCGATCCTGCCGGTTCTTGTTCCACGTGAAACAATGTTTCGGAATGGTTTGGGTATTCTTGAGGCAATGCAGTATCATGCCTGTCCCGTAAATTGTTGGCGCTGAATGGCATAACCGTGCAGTTTCCTAAGAAATTCGATGTCATTGTGGTTGGTGGTGGTCATGCCGGCACCGAGGCTGCGCTGGCTGCTGCCCGTTCCGGCAGCGCGACCCTATTGCTGACGCATAGCATGGAAACTCTGGGGCAAATGTCCTGTAACCCCTCCATTGGCGGGATTGGCAAGGGACATCTTGTCAAGGAAATCGACGCATTGGGTGGTGTAATGGCCCTGGCTGCCGACGCAGCAGGGATTCAGTTTCGAATTTTGAATTCCCGCAAGGGGCCTGCAGTCCGGGCGACCCGTGCCCAGGCTGACCGCGTTCTTTATCGCAATTTCATTCGCCATCGCCTGGAAAATCAGCCCAATTTGACCTTGTTTCAGCAACCCGTGAACGATCTTATCGTCAAGGCGGGGGCAGTGTGTGGGGTCGTGACCCAGATGGGTTTAAGCTTTGAAGCGTCGACAGTCGTTTTGACTACAGGGACTTTTCTGTCCGGGTTGATGCATGTTGGCCTGGAAAAGAGCCCGGGAGGGCGTGCGGGAGATCCACCCGCCATCGCACTGGCTCGGAAGCTGCGCGAAATGGCGCTTCCTGTGGGGCGGCTCAAGACCGGGACGCCACCACGTTTGGACGGCCGTACGGTCAATTATGACAAACTGACCCCCCAACCGGGTGATGATCCGGTGCCGGTGTTTTCCTTCATGGGCAAGGCCATCCAGCATCCGCGCCAGATTGCTTGCTGGATAACGCAGACGACACCCCAAACCCATGACATTATTCGTGCCGGCTTGGATCGTTCCCCATTGTTCACGGGCGTTATCGAAGGAATTGGGCCACGTTATTGCCCCTCCATTGAGGACAAGATTCACCGTTTTAGCGATAAATCATCGCACCAGATCTTTCTGGAACCCGAAGGATTAACGACCCACGAGGTTTACCCCAATGGGATTTCAACCAGTTTGCCGTTTGACGTGCAATTGGCCTTGGTGCGTTCGATTCCAGGGCTCGAGCAGGCGCATATCCTGCGGCCTGGCTACGCCATTGAATACGATTATTTTGACCCGAGGGCATTGAAAGCCTCCCTTGAAACCAAGGCGATCGACGGTCTGTTTTTTGCCGGGCAAATCAACGGCACCACGGGATATGAAGAAGCGGCAGCGCAAGGTTTGCTGGCCGGAATCAATGCGGCGCGACAGGCCCATGATCTCGAGCCCTGGTGGCCGCAACGCAATGAGGCCTACCTGGGTGTGTTGGTTGACGATTTGGTGACACGCGGGGTGACCGAACCCTACCGCATGTTTACGAGCCGGGCTGAATATCGCTTGCAATTACGCGAAGACAATGCGGATCTGCGTCTGACCGAGCAGGGAAAGAAACTGGGGCTGGTTAGCGAAGATAGATGGCAAGCCTTTGAAATAAAAAGAGAAAAAATTGAGGTAGAAGTCCAGAGATTGCGTTCGACATGGCTTCGTACCGCCGCCGTGACGCCTGAGGCGGCGGAAAAGGTACTGGGGCAGGCCCTGGATCGGGACCAACCCTTACACGAGTTGTTGCGCCGCCCCCAGGTGCTCTACCGGGACTTGATGACTTTGACTGGCGCGGCGCCGACCGAAGCGGCCCCGCCGGAGGTGGCTGACCAGGTCGAGATTCAGGTCAAGTACGAAGGATATATTGCGCGGCAACTGGAAGAAGTAAAGAGGCACAAGCACCTGGAAAATACGTTGATACCCGTGCAGATGGATTTTTCCAAAGTGTGCGGTTTGTCACGGGAAGTAGAGCTGTTGTTGATACAACATCGCCCGCAAACGGTAGGTCAGGCCAGCCGCATTGCGGGGGTCACTCCTGCCGCCATAGCCCTATTGCTGGTGCACTTGCGCCGTTTACAGTCAGCTCCCTCCAACTTTCGACATATTGCATGATGACTGCGTCGAATCTGTCTACCGGCATTGAAGCCCTTGGGCTCAGACTTTCTTCAGAGACGCTGGAGCGTCTGGAGCGCTACCTGGACCTTCTTGAAAAGTGGAACGCCGTCATTAATTTGACTGCCGTGCGCGATAGGGATCGCATGATCACACTTCATTTGCTGGACAGTCTGACCGTGGCACCCAGCCTTACCGGAAAGTCACGATTGCTGGATGTCGGTAGCGGCGGCGGAATGCCGGGTATTCCCCTGGCCATTGCCTGCCCTTTCTTGAGCGTGACTTTGCTGGAGCCCAATCAGAAAAAAGCCGCATTCTTGCGCCAGGTCAAACTGGAGTTGGGACTGGACCAAGTCAGTGTGGTTGCCGAGCGGGTTGAACAGTGGGCCTGCCCGGAGCTTTTTGACGTAATCGTCTCCCGTGCTTTTTCGGATTTACCGGATTTCGTGGCGGGGGCTGACCACTTGCTGGCACCGGGAGGCGTGTTGATTGCCATGAAGGGGGTCGTGCCATTCGAAGAGCTTACCCGGTTACCCGCCAAATTTACCTCTCAAGTCATTCAGGTAGCGGTACACAACCTGGCGGCTCAACGACATTTGATTGTAGTTAAAGAAGCCCGTTCATGAGCCGCGTGCTGGCGGTCACCAATCAAAAGGGCGGTGTTGGCAAAACCACCACTGTCGTAAATGTTGCGGCGAGTTTGAACGAACTCGGAAAGCGCGTGCTTCTGGTGGATTTGGATCCGCAGGGCAATGCGACCACGGGAAGCGGCATCGACAAAAGCGCTTTGGCAAGCTCGGTCTACCATGTGTTGCTGGAACAAACCAGCATACAGGAAGCACGCGTGCGTTCTCCCTCGGGGGGCTATGATGTTCTTCCTGCCAATCGCGAGCTGGCGGGCGCCGAAGTAGAGCTGGTCGATGGAGAGTACAGAGAGTACCGGCTCAAAAATGCAATTGATGCCATCGTCAACGATTACGATGTGGTCCTGATTGATTGTCCACCCGCACTTAATTTGCTGACGATCAATGGGCTCTCAGCGGCTTGGCGGGTATTGATCCCCATGCAATGTGAATACTATGCGCTGGAAGGCCTGTCCGACCTGGTGCAGACCATTCGCCGGGTGCGCGGCCATCTCAATACCGGACTGGAAATTGAGGGCCTGCTACGGACCATGCTGGATCCGCGCAGCGCCCTGGCACAGCAGGTTTCAGCACAACTCGAGCGGCATTTTGGTGGCAAGGTTTACCGTACCGCAATTCCCCGAAACATTCGCCTGGCTGAGGCGCCCAGCCACGGGTTGCCAGCGTTGCGTTACGACCCCGCATCCAAGGGTGCCCAAGCCTACTTGCAACTCGCCCGCGAGATCCTGGAGCGGTTTGACAGCGGCACGATTGATCTCTGAAATTCTGAAGAGGAAAAACAATATGGCCAAGCACAAGGGATTGGGAAGGGGGCTGGACGCATTATTGGGTGCCGACAATCCCAAATCGGGAACCCGGGATTTGTCCACGCTGCCTGTACAGCAACTTGAGCCTGGCAAATACCAGCCCAGGACCCGAATGGACCTGGCGTCGTTGCAGGAACTTAGCCAATCTATCAAGGCGCAAGGGGTGCTGCAGCCTATTCTGGTGCGACCCGTGGGTGATGGACGGTACGAGATCATTGCCGGCGAACGTCGTTGGCGTGCTTCGCAGTTGGCTGGCCTGTTGGAAGTGCCTGTACTGGTGCGCCCCATTTCGGACGAAGCTGCCCTGGCAGCTGCCCTGATTGAAAATATTCAGCGCGAAGACCTGAATCCCCTGGAAGAGGCCCAAGGCCTGGACCGCTTGATCCGCGAGTTTGGCATGACGCACGAAGCGGCCGCTGAAGCCGTCGGGCGCTCACGGAGCGCGGTCAGCAATTTGCTGCGGTTGCTCAATCTGGCAGAAAGTGTGCGGTTACTATTGATGGAAGGCTCGCTGGAAATGGGGCATGCTCGGGCATTATTGCCTTTGTCGGCAACCAAACAGTCGCAGCTGGCCGCACAAATCGTCGCGAAAGGATGGTCAGTGCGCGAAGCGGAAAAGCAAGTAAAACAACAGATGGCAGGCAATAAAGCGATCACCGGATTCCCCCCTGCTCTGGGTCGTGACCAGCTGGCGCTCCAGGAGGAGTTATCAGACCGGCTCGGTGCGACAGTGACGCTGAAGGAAAAGCGCGGTGGGAGCGGCATCTTGTCTATTCGCTACCATAGTCTGGACCAACTGGAGGGGCTGCTACAGCTGCTCCGCTCTTGACCACTGTCATTGACCCTCCCCCAGAATCAAGTTTATAATTCGGCCGTTTGGCAGGCGCCCCTGACGTGATGACTCCTAAAATGCTCAGGATTGTTTGCTTGCAGGCAAGCGTGACCTTGTTGATGGCATTGGCCTTTTGGGTAATTTTCGGCGGGGTCTCTGCGGTATCTTCGGCTTTGGGAGGGTCCATCGGGTTCCTGACGGGACTTGCATACGCCTTCCGCAGTTCGTCACCGCGTGGCGTCACTCCCAGGCACTGGCTTCAGGCACAGTACGCAGGGGAAAGGTTCAAATTTGTGATAACCGTGATTTTGTTCAGCGCAACATTTGCGTTGTACCGCTCCTTGCGGTTGCCCGAATTCTTTTTAACTTATATTGCAACGCTGCTGGTGTATGTTGCAGCGCTGCTGATGGATTGATCGTGTAGTTTTTTGTGGAATGGCAAAGTAAAAATGTCGAGCGAGACCCTTACTTCATCAGAATATATCAGGCACCACCTGCAAAATCTGACATGTAACCTGCAACAAGGCCATTTTCATTGCGCGCATACTGCAGAAGAAGCCAAGAGCATGGGTTTCTGGGCGCTAAATGTGGATACGCTGCTGTCTTCTTTTGTGCTTGGTTTGTTGTTCCTGTTTTTCTTTAGCCGTGTTGCAAAACGCCCAATGCCGGGTGCGCCACGAGGAATGCAAAATTTTGTCGAATGGGTTGTTGAATTCATTGACAGCAGCGTAAACAGTTCATTCAGCGCAAAAAATAATCTGGTTGCACCGCTGGCTTTGACCGTGTTCATGTGGATTTTCCTAATGAACTTTATGGACTTGGTACCGATTGACTGGATCCCCCTGCTGGCAGCGAAGCTGGGCGTTGGACATTTTAAAGCGGTGTCTACCACCGACCCCAATGCGACTTTCGGCATGGCGATTTCCGTGTTTTTCATCGTTTTGTATTACAGCATCAAAGTGAAGGGTCTGGGCGGATTTGCAGCCGAGCTTACTTTGCAGCCTTTTGGTAAATTTGGTGTGCCGGCCAACCTGTTTCTCGAAATCGTCAATTTGATTGCCAAGCCGATTTCGCTGGCGTTGCGGCTATTCGGCAATATGTACGCGGGCGAGATGATCTTTATCCTGATCGCCATCATGGGTGGTACTTGGGCTGGTTTTACTCTCGGTAACGCCACCTTGTTTGGCTCACAAATCCTGTTATCGCTCGGTTGGGGTATTTTTCATATCCTGATTGTCACTTTGCAGGCGTTCATTTTCATGACATTAACCATTGTTTATCTGGATATGGCGCATCAAAAACACCACTAATTTTTAGTATTAACGTAGTTTTTATTCAACAGGAGATAGAAACAAATGGAAATGGCAAACGCACTACTCTTCATCGCTGGCGCGATCATGATGGGTCTTGGTGCTCTTGGCGCTGCCGTCGGTATCGGTATATTGGGTGGTCGTTTCCTGGAAGGCGCCGCACGTCAGCCAGAACTCATCCCTATGCTGCGCACCCAGTTCTTCGTCGTCATGGGCTTGGTTGACGCGGTTCCAATGATTGCTGTTGGTATCGCCATGTACGTTCTGTTCGCGGTAGCAAAGTAAATTCTACCCGGGCAGATTAAGCCAACTAATCTAAGAAAGGTATTTGCATGAATATCAATGCAACCCTTGTCGCGCAGGCAATCATGTTTGCGTTGTTTGTTTGGTTCTGTATGCGCTTTGTCTGGCCACCG
>JAGWPH010000016.1 GCA_028870615.1 Betaproteobacteria bacterium | reverse complement strand
ATGCAAGCTGCCTGAAGTTGTCCAGGAAGGACAACAGTGAAGCTTGTTGTTGAACGTAGGCATACAGTGTCGCCTGCGCCTTGAGCATCGCATCGCCAAGGGAATATCCCTGGGCAGAGAATGCTTGAGTCAAACTTTGCAGCGTCTCCCGAGTCTGCGCGGAAAAAGTGTCCACGTGTGCCACCAAAGCGGACTGATGTCGTTGACTGCCCTGGGTCAGCCAAGTTTGCATCAAAGAAATGCCAAAACTTCCGCCGAGATTTCGCGACAAATTGATAATGGCCGAAGCATTGCTGCTCTTCACCATGGGCATGTCGGCAAATGCGGCTGTGTTGATGGGAATAAAAAGGAACCCCAGCCCAATTCCCTGAATAACGCGCAATGTCGCCATGGACCAGTAATCTGCCTGCAAATCGAGGTGGGACATCAGATACAGCGCCAATGCATTACTCAGAATGCCGAATGTAATCATGTGGCGCGCATCCACACGATTCACCATCATTCCAATCAATGGCATGAAGCACAATACGGTCAGCCCCCCCGGAGACAAGACCATTCCGGCTTCTGTGGCTGAATATCCCATCAGGGTCTGCACAAACATGGGCAATAGAACCGTGCTGCCAAACAGGACGAAACCCAGCATGAAAATGAGAATGTTGCTGATTAGAAAATTGCGCTGCTGCAACAACCGGATGTCCACCATGGGGTCGCGTTGTCGAAGTTCCCAGAAAGGCAACAGCAACAGGGCGAATCCGGAGATCAGGGTCATTGTAATGATGAAATTCGAATCAAACCAGTCTGCCTGTTGCCCCTTGTCCAGAACGATCTGCAAGCAACCAAACCCCAAGGACAATAATCCAAAGCCGATGTAGTCGATCTTGAAGCCTCGTGCCAACAATGCCATACGCTGCTCGGCAAAGTGCGGCGGATCAAAAACCAGGCGCGAGGTCAGATAGAGCGAAAGGATGCCCACTGGGACATTGATGAGAAAAATCCAGCGCCAGGTAAAAGTGTCCGTGATCCACCCACCGATGGTAGGGCCGATGGCAGGCGCCAGCACCGTGGTAATGCCATAGACAGCAAAGGCCATGCCCCGTTTTGCAGGTGGAAAGGTATCCGCCAGAATGGCCTGCGAACAGGGCTGCAGCCCTCCTCCTCCAATCCCCTGTAGGGTTCGAAATAAAATCAGCATAAACAGATTGGGCGCAAGGCCGCATAGCAGTGAGCTTCCAGTAAACAGGGCTACGCACAGCATGTAGAAGCGCCGGCGACCCATTAGGCTGGACAACCAGCCGCTGATGGGCAGCACAATGGCGTTAGCTACCAGATAAGAGGTGAGGACCCAGGTGGATTCATCCTGCCCGGCAGAAAGATCTCCCGAAATATGCCGCAACGAAACATTGGCAATGGAAATGTCCAGCACTTCCATGAAAGTGGTTAATGCCACCGTAATTGCAATGAACCAGGGATTGAGTATCAGACCATTCCGGTCACGGGGTTGCATGACGCTACTGGCCGATGCGGTCATGCGCGCGCCTTACTGGGCCTTATCCGTCAAGGTGACCTTCGGTTCCACCGACATACCAGGAACCAGACGCTGCAGGTCTTCCGGCTTTTCGTCGAATACGATCTTGACGGGCAAGCGTTGTACGACCTTGACATAGTTACCGCTGGCGTTTTCCGGGGGAAGCAGACTAAAGCGGGAGCCCGTGCCGGCTTGCAAGCTGTCCACATGAGCTTTATAAACCCGGCCGGGATAAGCGTCCACAGTCACTTCAACTGGTTGGCCAGGGCGCATCCGGCGCAGTTGAGTTTCCTTGAAATTGGCAATTACCCAGGGGTTGCCATAGACGATGGCCATGACGGCGGATCCACCGGGTTGAATCAGCTGCCCCTGGTAAAACGATTTGCGTGTCACCCGACCTTCCACAGGTGCAATCATTCGGGTGTAGGATAAATCCAGTTTGGCCTGGTCCAGGGCCGCGCGTGCTTCCTCAACCGACGCTTGGCCACTTGCCGCTTGCTCGCGTTTCAGGGCTACCTGACGCGGTCCGGAACGCGCTTCTGCCAGTTTGGCTTCAGCTTGCAACACTTGTGCCGCAGCCGCGGCGGCACCACGTTTTGCTGCCTCCCATTGAGCCTGCGCGGCACGATCCGCAGTGGTCACCTGATCCAGGCGTTGTTTTGATATCTCATCCTTTTGGTAAAGGGCTTCATAGCGATTGAGATCCGCATGGGCAAGCTGTGCCTGGGCCTCGGCGGCACTGGCCTGTGCAGCAACCTGGGCACTGTTGGCACGTGCCGCTTCCAGGCCACTCGAGGCCTGTTCGATTACTGCCTTGCTAGTCGTGGTCACTACCGACAAGTCCTGCTGGGCTGCCCCATGATGAGCCTCTGAAACCGCCAGGGCTGCTTCGGCCTGTTTCACACGAATTTCATAATCGCGTGCATCAATTTCTGCCAAAACATCACCCGCTTTGACCCATTGGTTGTCGGTTACCAAGACCCGCGTGACATATCCTCCCACATGCGGGCTGATCTGAACCACATTGGATTCGATAAACGCGTCGTCTGTGGATTCCTGGTTATGGGTAATAAGCCAAAGGACAAAAAACAACATAACCACCACACCGGTGGCACCCAGAGCCACATTGCGAATCCAGGGCCGGCCAGCCGCTGCTGTAGGTATAGGAGTCTCTGCTGGGGTGGGAATGTCACTCATGCTGAAGCTCCGAAATTTCAGGGATTGCCATATTCCAGATGGCCTATGGCCAATTCGTAATTGATAAGTGCCATCTGATGGGCTGCCAGCGCATCAATGCGGACACTGCGGGCGCTGGCCAAAGTGGCCTGGGCGTCCACGACTTCCAGATTATCAGCCACTCCATTCTTGAATCGATCACGTGCCTGATCAAGCAAACGCTCAGCCAAATTCAAACTGATTTCAGCCGTCGTGATTTGATCAGTACTGGTTTCGATGGCAATTACCGCCAGACGCACATCCTCCTCCACTTGCTGCATGGTATCCCGCAATTGTAATTCGGCCTGACGCATACGGCTTGCGGCGGCATCCTCACGCGCATTGATGGCACCACCCTCAAGCAGAGGCATCGTCAACTGAATTCCAAAGCTGTAGGTGCGATAGTCGTTATGAGCCGGTGTCACACCACTGGGTCCGATGTCTCCAGCAAGACTCAGGGCCGGATAACTTGCTGCCGTGGCTGCTTTGCGTTCCGTGTCCCGTTGCGTGATAACTTGTTCCAGTGCCTGGAGTTCAGGGCGCTGCTGCAATGCGGAATCAATCGATGTGGGCAAGGCAGGGACGGGCAGATCATCGTTTTGCAGGGGGTCGGTCAGCACCAGAGCGACCCCCATCCCAATACCCATGGCCCGATGCAGACGCGTGTCGGCTTCGCTGGCGCTACTCCGTGCCTGGCGCAACAAAAGGGTGTTGCGGGCATGAACCGTCTGGGCGCGAACCACATCCACACCCGTGGCCAGCCCTGCAATCTGTTGATCTTTGGCCAACTGTAACAAACTCTGGGATAGCTCATGATTTACCTGAGCCGCTATGACGGCCTGTTGCGCCCGCTGGTCTTCCACATAAGCCAGTGCGGCAGCACCCGCCATCTGCTGTGCCGTGGCGTCAGCGCGCAGTCGGGAAGCGTTGACGGCATAAGATGCTGCATTCACTTCGCGCGACCGGGCCAGATCAAATACGCGCTGAGTAAAACGAACGCGTGCATCGAAAGTGTCGAACGGCCCCACCATGACCGGAAATCCTGGAAGATTCAGCCCCATGGCCATCAAGTTTTCAGTTTGGCGTCTCTGGGAAGCTTTGAAATCCACCGAAGGCAGAAAACTGGCAAGCGCCTCGTCCGATCGCGCCATGCTTTCAACAGTTTGTTCACGAGCACTCAATACGGCTACCTGATGCTCCACTGCGAGTGCTTTGGCCTGACGCAGCGTGATGCGCAAGACCTCCGCGGCCGTCCTGTCCTGAGCAGGATTGGCCATCGCAGTAACATTGGTCAAACTCAGCAGCACCATCAACCAGCAGGATCCCGTGTGAAGCTTCATGAGTGATAGCAATGTTCCGGTCCAGGAAACTGTCCCGCTTTGACTTCGGCCACGTAGAGTTTTACCGCCTCTTCAATAGAGCCGGTTTCTTTGATGAAGGGCCGCACGAATCGCGGTGGGATATAGGCTCCCAGTCCCAGCATGTCGTAAATGACCAAGACTTGGCCACTGCAGCGAGGGCTGGCACCGATACCAATGGTAGGAATGGTTACCGCGTCACACACACGATCTGCCAAAGTCCGGGGAATGGCTTCCATCAACAGGATACTTGCACCACCCGTCTCCAGCGCCTTGGCATCTTCGATGATCCGCTCGGCCGCTGCGTTATCGCGGCCTTGCACCTTGAATCCCCCCACCTGATGTACCGATTGCGGTGTCAATCCCACGTGGGCGCAGACGGGAATACCGCGGCTCGCCAGAAACTCAACTGTCGAGACCATTTCCTTGCCACCTTCAATCTTGACCATTTGGGCCCCTGCCCGCATTAGTTCGGCGGCATTGCGAAAAGTTTCCTGGGGAGTGATCTGTGAGCTGCCAAACGGCATGTCGGCCATAATAAAAACTGTGCGGGAGCCACGCACGACGCAAGCTGTATGGTAGGCAACATCGGCGATACTGACCGGCAATGGGGAATCATGCCCTTGAACCACCATGCCCAAAGAATCGCCAACCAACAATACGTCCACCCCTGCATTTTCCAGTACTCTGGCAAAGCTGGAGTCGTAACAGGTCAGCATGGCAATTTTTTCTCCCCGCGCATGCATGGTGTACAAGTCAGTGATGGATTTACGCATGGCTCATCAGGCTCCGGAGAAATTATGCTCGGATAAAGGCAATCGGTACACACGTTGCCCTGTCAAAGCGAATAAGGCATTGCAAACGGCCGGGGCGATTGGAGGCGTTCCTGGTTCTCCAACACCTCCAGGCGCATCACCGGATGGCACCAGGTGAACTTCTACTTGGGGCATTTCAGCCAAGCGAACTAAAGGATAGTCGTTGAAATTTGACTGGCGTGGTTGGCCTTCACTAAAGGTGATCTGTCCATAAAGCGCCGCAGAAAGCCCAAAATTCATTGCGCCTTCCAGTTGAGCGGCCACTGTATCCGGGTTAATCACCATGCCGACATCGGCTGCGATGACCACCCTGTGAACTCGGGGCTTGCCCTGCTGCAAGGAAACTTCTGCGACTTCGGCCACAACGCTGCCAAAAGATTCCACCACTGCAATCCCCAGGGCATGTCCAGCAGGCAAAGGCCGACCCCACTGTGACCGAGCCGCGGCGAGTTCAAGCACAGTGCGTTGACGCGGCGATTTTCCGAGCAGTGCGCGGCGGTACTCAAAAGGGTCCTGAGCCGCTGCATGGGCCAGTTCATCGATGAAGCTTTCGGCAAAAAAGGCATTCTGGGTATGCCCTACAGAACGCCAGAACCACACTCGAACCCCGGGATGAAACCGAATCCAATCCACTTTGAATTGGGGGATGTCATAGGCAATATCAGCCAATCCTTCCACCGCGGTCTGATCAACTCCGCCTTTAATTATCACAGACTCAAATCCCGTCCCTTCGGCAATGGAATCCGTCACGGTGACGCCGTGCCAATGGGCAGGCCGTCCCCGACCATCTAACCCTGCTTGCAAAGCACACAGTGCCATCGGGCGATAATACGCGGCATGCATGTCATCCTCGCGGGTGTAAACCACCTTGACGGGAGACTGAACGGATTTGGACAGGGATACGGCTTCAATCACAAAATCGGGGGCAAAGCGTCGTCCAAATCCTCCCCCCAGATATTGGGTGTGAATCTTGATTCTTTCCGTAGGAAGACCGGTTAACTGCGCTGCGATCATCTGGCTTGGTCCTTGGGCCTGGGTACCAACCCAAATTTCAGCTTCGTCCGGTCTGACCCAGGCCGTGCAATTGAGTGGTTCCATGGTTGCATGTGCAAGATAGGGCACTTCATAAACAGATTGGAGTGTTTGGGATATCTGGACCGTGTCAGGGTTAGCGCGCTGTACCGCGGTTTGCGCACCTTCGCCCGATAGTGCGAGTTGCGCCATGTCCCGGCGCAGCTGTGCCGTGTCGAGATGCTGATGGGCTGTGCTATCCCATTCTATGGTTAACAAATCCCTTCCTTTCAAAGCCTGCCAGGTTGTCTCCGCCAAAACTGCAATCCCAGCACTGGTAGGCGTTTGTACCGGCACGACAAAACGCACGCCAGGAAGTTTGAGTGCCGCACTACCGTCGTATCGAACCACTTTGGCGCCCACTACCGGAGCGCGGGCAACCACCGCAGTCAATAATCCGGGCATATGCATATCCATCCCGAACCGTGCGGCACCAGTGGCTTTGGCGACGCTATCCAGCCTTGGAAGCGGTTTGCCGATCAATTGAAAAGTTTTTGGATCCTTGAGGGGTGCGTCTTGAGGCACCGGAATTCGAGAGGCCGCTGCGGCCATGCCACCATAGGAGGCCTGATGCAGACCTGCACTCAGTACACCTTTGCTGGTTTTGACCTGCTCCAGAGGCAAGTTCCAGGTTGCCGCCGCCGCAAGGCGCAACATCAGCCGTGCGGTCGCGCCGGCATGGCGCAAGGGCAACCACATGGCACGAACGGAAGTGGAACCTCCGGTAGCCTGGGTGTGGTACCAAGGGTGCGCATATTCGGGGGCTGCTGGCGCAAACTCCACCCGGATCTTCGACCAGTCCGCATCCATTTCTTCAGCCAGAATCATGGGCAAGGCTGTCGTGACTCCTTGCCCCATCTCGGATTTATCCACCAGAATGGTAACGGTTCCGGAAGGCTCTAGTCTGACCCAGGGGTTAGGCACAAAATTCAAATTCTGCTGCGAAGCTTCGCCGTAACCCAAAAAACCCAGCGCAAACCCGCCACCAGACAGGCTGACCAACTTCAAAAATCCGCGACGATCCAGGGTTGTAGCCATGGGTCTAGCTCATCGCTTTGGGTTGCCTGATGCGGCGGATAAGGCTCGAAGTGTCCCAACGTCCCCCACCCAGCCCTTGAACTTCTGCATAGAATTGGTCCACCAAAGCAGTCATCGGCAACAACGCCCCGTTAGTTTTGGCTTCGGCAATGACCAACCCCAAATCCTTGCGCATCCAGTCCACTGCAAATCCGAAATCAAACTGGTCCTGAGCCATGGTGCGCCCCCGGTTATCCATTTGCCAGGATTGTGCCGCACCCTTTGAAATGACATCGAGCACGCGTGTGACATCCAGTTTGGCGCACTCGGCAAAATTGAGCGCTTCAGCAAGCCCCTGCAACAGGCCTGCAATACAAATTTGATTTACCATCTTTGTCAACTGTCCCGAGCCCGTAGGACCCATTAGAGTCGCAGCTTTCGCATAGGCCATCATGAAGGATTCAACCTGCCTGAATGCTGCTTCGTCCCCACCGCACATGATGGTCAATTGACCCTTTTCCGCGCCCACCTGACCGCCGGAAACGGGTGCATCGACAAAGTGCGCCCCCTGATGGGCGCAGGCCTGTGCCAATTCGCGGGCCACCTCTGCGGATGCAGTGGTGTGATCGACCAGAATAGCACCAGTCTTGAGTCCGGCCAGAACGCCATCGGGGCCATAGGCCACGCTACGCAAATCGTTGTCATTGCCGACACACATGAATACCACCTGCGCCATTTGGGCTGCAGCCGCCGGAGTTCGGGCAACATGCCCTCCTGCATGGCTTGAGATCCAACGGTCAGCTTTATCAGCAGATCGGTTATAGACAGTCACCGCATACCCTCGTGCATGCAGGTGCCCTGCCATGGGAAACCCCATGACACCCAGTCCCAGAAAAGCCACTGAAGTTTTGGAGAAGAAATGCTCAGACATCGAATGAGTCTCCATAAATTAGGGTTTAAGAGCCATTTTGTAGCGTACTTGCACCTCTTCGGCCACAGATTCCGGATCAGCCCAAACACCCTCTCCAATCCTGAAATCGGAACGGCGGATCACCACGCTGCCCTCAGCAACCCGGATGCCTGCAACCGTACGAAACTGCAAAGGAACCGTCATATCCCTGGTGATACCCTTGATGCTAAGTCGGCCAGCCACTTCATAGCGATCTCCACCCAAGGCATGGAATGCGGTTGATTCAAAAACGGCCTTGGGAAAGACTGCCACGTTAAACCAGCTTTTGCGCTTGATTTCAGTTTCGGATTCGTCAGAGGCCAGATCGATGCTGGCAAGATCGACTTCGATTTTTGCATGGCTCTGCGCCAGATTCGTGGGCTTGAAGGTGATATCGACGTCAAAATGCTTGAAGCGTCCCTCCACAGGGGCACCCATCTGCTTGCCCACAAAAATCAGGCTGCTCGTATCTGGAATGATACCCCCAGCCCCAACCGAACTGATGGTCAACGCTCCCCAAAGAACACAGGCAATGCCTAAACCATAATTTTTCATCTACCAACGCATCCGGTTTAACAGATTGTCCTTATCAACGAATTGATGTTTAAGCGCTGCAACCACATGCAGAATGACTAAACCCAGCAGGGTCCAGTTCAGCAGTTCGTGGACTTCCTTGAACAGATTCGAAAGCTCTTTGTTTTTTTGTACCAGGTCCGGCAGCGTAATCACATTGAAGTACACCACGGTCACCCCGGCAGCGGAGCTATGGAGCCATCCGGTCAAAGGAATCGCCAACATCAAAAGATAAATGCCAAGATGACCCAGCCCTGAGATTTTTCTCATTAGTTCGCTCATGCCAGCAGGCAGGGGCGGCACGACGTGAGTCGCGCGCCACATCATTCTGAACAGTACAAGCCCAAAAATGGTCACACCAACCCACTTGTGCCAGGCAAAAACCTTTAGCTTCCAGGGAGACAGGTCCAGATCCGCCATGTAATGCCCCACAGAAAATGCAATGACAATCAGCAAAGCCACAAGCCAATGCAGGGTAATGGCTGTTGTGTCATATTTGTACTGATTCATTGAGGGACCTCAAAGAGTTGAAAGAAATTATTGGAAGTGTGCTCACCAATCAGTTCAACGCTCACGCCTCGCAGACTGGCAATTTCCTCAGCCACATGCCGGACAAAGGCTGGTTGGTTGGTTTTACCCCGGAAGGGGGTCGGAGCAAGATAAGGCGAATCGGTCTCGATCAGCATCCGCTCCAAAGGAATCTGTTGTGCAATGGATTTTAACGTCCGGGCGTTTTTGAAGGTCACGATGCCCGAAAATGATATCAGAAACCCCATTTCCATCGCTTTGCGGGCCACGGCTTCCGATTCAGTAAAGCAGTGCATGACCCCTCCAACGGCATCGGCACCCTCTTCAACCATGATACGCAACGTATCTTCGGCAGCAGCCCGCGTATGGATGATGAGTGGTTTTGAAACCCTGCGTGCTGCGCGGATGTGTGTCCTGAAACGTTCCCGCTGCCATTCCAGGTCGCCGGTCAGCCGATAGTAATCGAGGCCCGTTTCCCCAATCCCCACAACTTTCGGTTGGCCAGCCCATTCCACAAGTTGATCGACGCTTGGCTCCAGGGTGTCTTCATAATCCGGGTGGACGCCAGCCGTGGCATACCAATTGGTACGAAAACAAGCAACTTCCAGGACAGCTGGCAAGGTTGCCAGCTCCACCGATATGCATAGCGCATGGGTCACCTGATTGGCGTCCATGGCGGCCGCGATGGCTGGCAAATCAGCGCGTAATTCGGGAAAATCCAGGTGGCAATGAGAGTCCACAAACACGAACGGGATTCCTGCAAAAAATCTGATTATCGCATGGCAAGACAAGGGATCAACAGGCTCTCTGCCAGCAACCGGGCATTAAGAGGATGATGGGCCAGGCGCCTGGCCTCACGTAGCTGTCGTTCCCAGGCCAGCAGGTCATAAAGATCGGCTTGCCGCGCCATATGTTCCAGCGCTTCTGAAAAATCAAGATGGTAGCGGGGATGCCCCACCAGTTTTTGCTCAAGAAGATCATGCGCCCAACGCTGCAACCATCCAATCCATTCAGGCGTGGGCATCTTGATAGCTTGCTCGGACAACTGGCTCAGTGAAACATCATACCCGGACAACTGTCGCATTAAGTTGGTTCTCATTCCGGTATCTTGAGTTGCCAATCGCCTCGCTTCCAACGGCGCCCCCCCGGCCAGCGCTAGAAATAATTGTGGTTGTTTGATCCCTTGTTGCGCCAGCCAGGCTTGAGACTCGCTTGCTGTGGGCGGATTGATCGACACATTCTGGCAGCGGCTGCGAATCGTTGGTGCCAGCCTGCCTGGCTCGCTGCTGACCAATAAAAAAAGCGTGCCTGGCAAAGGTTCTTCAAGCATTTTGAGAAGAGCGTTGGTGGCATGCACATTCAGGGCATCGGCAGGCGCAATTAAAATGATCCGCAAGCCCTGGCGATGGGTACTGGTGGTCATGAATCCAGATAAACCGCGAACAGCCTCCACCGTGATCTGCGTGGGAGTCTTTTTGGGTTTGGCCTCGCCAATGGGTTCTTCGTCAACGGCCTCCTCTTCCTGCAGGCTGATCCAGCGAAAATCGGGATGATACCCCGCCTCATACCACCTGCAAGCTGGGCATTCCCCACATGCCTCACCGCTGTTTTGCGGAGTTTCACATAACAGACTTTGCGCCAGATGACTGGCGAAATCAGTTTTACCCAAGCCAGGACACCCTTGAAGAAGCAATGCATGCGGTAGGTGTGCGCGCCGACTGGCGATTTGAGAAAACAGTGAGGTCTGCCAGGGATAAATCATGAAATCAAAGAACCAAGGGCCGATTGGATCTGCGCAAAAATGGCGTCCGGCTTCTGGCTGGAATCCAGAATATGAAAACGCCGGGGTTCAGCGGCGGCGCGTGCAAGGTAGGCCGCGCGAACTTTGTGAAAAAAAACATCTTGCTCTCGTTCAAATCGATCGGGGTGCGGCGTTCCTTTGACAACCCGTTTGCGTGCTTCTACGGGATCCAAATCAAACAGCAGGGTAATATCCGGGCGAGGCTCTGCCGCAACCCAGGACTCCAGGTAACGAAGGCGTTCCAGCGGCACGCCACGCCCTCCTCCCTGATAAGCAAAGCTCGCATCGGTGAATCGGTCGCTGATGACCCAAACCCCCTGTTGCAACGCTGGCTTGATGGCTTTCACGATATGTTCACGGCGCGCCGCAAACATGACCAATGCCTCAGTATCTGGATCCATGGTCTGGTGCAGCAAGAGCTGGCGCAAGGACTCGCCTAGTGGCGTGCCCCCTGGCTCACGGGTGATCATCGCATTATGCCCATGCGCGCGCACCCACTCAGCAATGGGGTTGAGATGGGTGCTTTTGCCGGCCCCATCGATCCCTTCGAGTGAAATGAATTTGCCTGTTGTCATGATCCGTGGTGTTTAAGTTGGTATTTAATGACGGCCTTATTATGTTCCTCGAGTGTCTCAGAAAACTGGTGACTGCCATCGCCCTTGGCGACAAAGTAAAGCGCGCTGGAGCTGACAGGATGTACGGCCGATTCAAGCGCGGCCAGACTTGGCATGGCAATGGGAGTGGGTGGAAGGCCCGCCCGGGTATATGTATTGTAAGGTGTATCCGTAAGCAGATCACGCTTTCGGACGTTACCATCAAACTGGCGGCCCATGCCATAAATCACCGTCGGATCCGTCTGTAGTTTCATGCCCTGATGGAGGCGGTTGATAAACACGGCTGCAATCACCGGCCTCTCCTCAGCCTTGCCTGTCTCCTTTTCGATGATAGAAGCCATGATCAAGACCTGATAGGGATTATCATAAGGCAACCCTTCCGCGCGATGACTCCAGACAGTATTCAGCCGTTGTGCCATGGCCCGGTGGGCGCGTTTCATGATGTCAAGATCAGAATCACCCTTATCGAAAAAATAAGTGTCCGGAAAAAATTGCCCCTCCGCTGCTGATTCACCGCCACCCAGCTGTTTCAGAATATCCCGCTCAGACAGGCTGCGGGTCAAATGGTGCAAGTCCTCGTTACTGTCCAGTACCGCCCTGAACTGGGAAAAATTCATTCCTTCGATAAGCCTGATTTCGCTCTGGACAGTATCACCACGGGTGATCTGGTTCAGCAACTGCAATGCTGTTAACGGTTCACTCCACTCGTAGTTGCCCGCTTTAATCTTGCCCTGCTGTCCCAATAAGCGCCCCACCAGGATAAAAGACCAGGGCTCCCATAACACGCCCTGATCCTTGAGATCATGGGCCACGAAGCGCAAGGAGCTACCGGATTTGAGGTCATACGCGAAGGGTGTCACCGGCAACTGGAGCGGATACAATGCAAAGACCGCCAACCAGAGGACCGGCGCTGCGACTAAGGCTGTAAGGGTCGAACGTAGCACGTTCCCGATTTAGGTCAGACGCTGGAAGATCAGGGTGCCATTGGTGCCACCAAAGCCGAAGGAGTTAGAGAGCACCACGTCAATCTTCATGGATCGTGCCGTGTTCGGTACGTAGTCCAGATCGCATTCCGGACTGGGGTGATCCAAATTGATAGTGGGCGGCGCCAGGTTATAGTGGATGGCCAATACGGCAAAAACTGCTTCGATACCACCCGCGGCACCCAAAAGATGCCCCGTCATGGACTTGGTCGAGCTGACTGCCACTTTTTTGGCATGTTCGCCAAAGGTACGTTTGACTGCGATCGTTTCGCCAAGATCGCCAAGTGGAGTGGACGTACCATGAGCGTTGATATAGTCCACCTGATCCGCATTCAGATGTGCGTTTTTCAACGCATTGATCATGCTGCGTCGAGCGCCATCGCCGTCTTCGGGAGGGGCCGTGATGTGATGCGCGTCGGCACTCATCCCATAGCCTGACAGTTCGCAGTAGATTTTGGCACCTCTTGCCTTGGCATGTTCAAGCTCTTCCAGAACAAGCACCCCCGCTCCCTCGCCCATTACAAATCCGTCGCGATCCTTGTCCCATGGACGGCTCGCCGCTTCAGGCTGATCATTGCGCGTACTGAGTGCACGCGCCGCACAAAACCCCCCAATACCCAGCTCGTGCACCGCCGATTCGGCACCACCGGCCACCATGACGTCGGCATCGCCATACTCAATCAAGCGAGCTGCCTCTCCAATGCTGTGATTGCCCGTGGTGCAAGCGGTGACAAGTGCAAGGTTGGGGCCTTTGAGTCCATACATGATGGATAGGTTGCCCGAAATCATATTGATGATGCTACCTGGAATGAAGAAAGGGGAGATCTTGCGCACCCCCCCCTCCAGGTAGGCGGAGTGCGTGTCTGCAATCATGGGAAGACCACCGATGCCAGAACCTATGCAGACGCCGGCGCGCTCGGCATAGCTGGGGTGCGCTTCGATACCGGCATCCTTGAGGGCTTCCATGGCCGCCACCAGCCCGAAATGAATGAAAATATCCATGCGTCGGACTTCTTTCGGATTGAGAAACTGGGTCGGATCAAAGTTTCTGACCTCGCCCGCGATCTGGCTGGGAAAGCTGGTGGGATCAAAGCGCGTAATACGGCCGATTCCGGATTTTCCAGCACTGATGTTCGCCCAGGATTCAGAAACCGTATTCCCAACCGGGGAGATGATCCCCAGTCCGGTAACCACTACTCGACGGCGTGACATGCGATCGGTGCTCCCATAAAAGTCAGAAGGGCAGACAAAAGTGCCTGCCCATGCTAATGCATTCTGACTACGGATTACGACTTGAGGTGGTTATTAACATAATCAATAGCTTGTTGAACGGTGGTAATTTTCTCGGCTTCTTCGTCAGGAATTTCGCATTCGAATTCCTCCTCCAAGGCCATGACCAGTTCAACGGTATCGAGCGAGTCAGCCCCCAGATCGTCTACAAAGGACGATGAGTTCTGGATTTCCTCTTCCTTGACGCCCAGTTGTTCTGAAACGATTTTCTTGACTCGCTGTTCAATATTTGACATTTGATAAGGTCCTTCTTT
>JAGWPH010000126.1 GCA_028870615.1 Betaproteobacteria bacterium | reverse complement strand
CAGAGACGAATAGATAGCTTGCAAAATCAAGAAAACCCAGTTTCCGAGCCAGTTCACTCTTGACCGTATCCCGACGAAAAGTTTCGAGTCCGTCCCATTTGTTGACGGCCACTACCACCGCACGCCCTGCATTCAGAATATATCCAGCAATATGAGCGTCCTGGTCGGAAATGTCCTGCTGTGCATCAAGAGTCAGAATCACCACGTTGGCATCTTCAACAGCCTGCATCGTCTTGATGACAGAAAACTTTTCGACTGCCTCGAAAACTTTGCCGCGCCGACGCAATCCTGCGGTATCAATCAGGGTATAACGCTTGCCCCCTCTTTCAAAATCCACATAAATACTATCTCGTGTAGTGCCCGGTTGATCGAAGGCAATCATCCGTTCTTCGCCCAGCAATTGGTTGACCAGAGTGGATTTCCCAACGTTGGGGCGCCCCACGATGGCGATTCTCGGAATCGAGTCATCTCGAGGTGGCGATGCGGAATCTTGCCCAGGCGAAAACCCGGACAACACCTGTTGAATCAGGTCGGAAATGCCTTCGCCATGCGCCGATGAAATCGGGAATGGATCTCCCAAACCCAATTCATAAAATTCAGCGATGACCTGGCCACCTGGCATGCCCTCGACTTTGTTGACACCCACGGTAACTTGTTTGGCGCGGTGCCGTAGTACTTCGGCAATGTTTCGATCGCCCGGTGTCAACCCAGCCCGACCATCCGTCAGAAAAATGATACGGTCAGCTTCATCGATCGCCTGGAGGGTCTGGCGCGCCATCTCCACTTGAATCCCTTCACGGATAACGGGTTCGAACCCCCCGGTATCAATAACCAAATAAGCCAGATCGTCTATGCGGGCACGCCCGTAGTGGCGATCGCGAGTTAAACCAGGCAAATCCGCGACCAGAGCCGCTCTGGACTTGGTCAAACGATTGAACAGAGTGGACTTGCCCACATTGGGGCGACCCACGATAACGACAGTCGGAAGCATAGTCAGAGTGCAATCATCGGGGAGCTAATGTGAAAACCTTGCCGTCTCGGTTTCTAACCAGAACCAGGTTGTCACTCAGCACCAGAGGGGGTTCCGTAATGGGTGAATTTTCAGTTTTGCTCCGTCCGGCCTCTGAGCCGTCCGAACGAGCAAGAAAATGAACAATGCCTTCAATGTCTCCTACCACTACATAATCCTGAGTCACCGCAGGTGGCGTCAAATAGCGTCCTGCCAGAGATTCCTCTTTCCAGGCTACCGTTCCACTGGTGCGATTGAGCGCAATAACATTTCCCTTGTCATCGGTCACGAACAATTTGTTGCCCTCGGCGGCGATGGCTCCTACCGCGGCAATATCGCGAGACCAGATTGATTCACCCGTTAATGCATCCAGGCAAGCAGTTTTCCCCTGGTAAGTGGCACTACAGACGTCACGGAAACCAAGGATCGGGTTACCCAGGACATCGTTGACCCGTTCGAGCTCGGTGGATCCCCTGGATATCGATACTGATGCCTCCCAACCCACGTTACCATTGGTCAGATTGAGCGCCAACAGCTTGCCCCCAGGCATGCCTATCAAGGCAGCGCCTCGACCCAGTGTAATCCCTCCTACGCCACGCAACACCAGCACCGGCATAGGGCGCGTCACCAACCAGCGCCGTTTCCCATCCGCGGCATTGAGGCCAAAGATGTGCCCATCCGCTGTGCGCGTGACAACGACCCCATCCTCTGCTTGCGGTGGCACCATAAGTTCACTGGATAATTGTGTACGCCATAGCAGCTTCCCATTCAGATCGTAGGCCAGAACCTCACCTTTTCTGGTTCCCAACAGCAACATGTTTTCACCAGAACCAATACCAGCAGAAAACAATTCCTTGGTCTTGATGTGCCAGACTTCTTTTCCAGTAAGCGGATCCAGCGAGATAAGTTCTCCGCCTTCATTGGCCACATAAAGCGTGTCCTGGTAAAGCAAGGGAGCAAGGAGTGCCAGATCTTTGGAGCCCAGCGTGCTTTTCCACTTGATGTCGATGTTCACCGGAGATTTGAGGGGTTGCAACGGAACGACGGAAACCGTATCCATCAGTCCGCAACCCGTCAGCATCAACCCGACACTCCAGGCCATTCCGGCGATCCGTAGCGCACGTCCAATGATGTTCATATCAATCCTCAATCGGGCTCTCCCAAGGCTTCCAGTTTGCTCTGGGCAATCTGATGCAGCGTATCGCTGGTCGGGGTCTTCTCAACAGCACTTCGGTAGGCCTCACGAGCCTTGTTCGGGCGATTCAGGGCCAGCAGGATGTCTCCGCGCAGATCCGCCGTAAGTGCCGCAAAATCGGAGCCGCGATTTTCTTCAAGTAAGCGCAGGGCCTCCTCGTACTTTTTGTCGTCGGCCAGCAATCCCGCTTTACGCAGGCGCGCGAGATCTGCAAGAGATGACTCCTTGGCATGCACGATGACCCATTCCAATTCTGCCTGGGTTGATGCGTTGTCCGCATTAGCGTGACTTACTGCAGCCGAAATCAAGGCTCCCCGAGGCGCCAATGCGCTGTCCGGCTGGGCTTCTTGCAAGGTTTTTGCAGCCTGAAGCGTTTTGGCAGGATCGCCTTGCTGAGCAGCCGTCCGAACCGCTTCAAACAGAGCCCCCGCTTGTGAAACTTGACTGCGCTGATAGTAATGCCAGCCTTGGTAACCCGCATAACCGACAGCCAAAGCAGCGATGACCCCTCCAACCCACCGGCCATTCTGGTTCCACCAAATTTTTAGGGTATCGATTTTTTCTTGCTCTTCCAGATCGTACATAAGCACTGTCCTACTTCAAAAGTTGAATCGCTTGTTGCAGCGATACGGTTTGTTGGGCCCCCTGGCCACGTAGCGGTTTGATGCTGACCAGTTGCTGGCGTACCTCATCTTCGCCGATGATAAGTGCAAAAGCGGCCTGGCATCCGTCAGCTCGTTTCAGTTGGCTTTTGAAATTTCCTCCGCCACAATGCAGCACTACCGAAAACCCTTCGTCACGCAATGCATCTGCGATCAAGAATGCCGCCTGTTGCGTGCCCTCCCCCTGATGAACAACGTAAATCTCTGGCCCCGCAACTGGAATGGCGGCTGCGCGAGTTTCCTGCAGCAGTGCCAGCAAACGCTCGAGGCCCAAAGCGAAGCCACATGCTTGTGTGGGCTTTCCTCCCAACTGTTCGACCAGACCATCGTAGCGACCGCCGCCGCAAAGGGTGCTCTGTGCGCCCAACAAGGGTGTCACCCATTCGAAGACTGTGGCATTGTAATAATCCAGGCCGCGGACCAATCCTGGATTGATGCGGTACCGTAGCCCTGCTGCTTCAAGCAAGGATCGCAACGACTCGAAATGGAGCGCCGAAGCGTTATCCAGCTGGTCAATCAAGCGCGGCGCTGATTCGATAAGTGACTTCAGTGCCGGATTCTTGCTATCCAGAATGCGCAGCGGATTGGAATAAAGACGGCGCCGAGCATCTTCGTCAAGAACTTCAAGATGGCCTTCAAAGTAAGTAATCAGCTTTTGGCGATGCTGCTCTCGACACTCCAGACTGCCGATGGTATTAATTTCCAGAGCCACGTCCTTGAGTCCCAGCATATCCCACAGGCGAGCCGTCATAATGATCAGCTCAGCATCAATATCCGGCCCGGCAAAACCCAAGGCTTCGGCACCGCACTGATGAAATTGACGATATCGCCCCTTCTGTGGGCGCTCATGGCGAAACATGGGACCCAGATACCACAGTCGCTGCGGACCAGCGTAGAGAAGGTTATGTTGCACAGCCATGCGAACGCAGGAAGCCGTCGCCTCGGGACGCAGCGTCAGGCTTTCGCCGTTGAGCTCATCCACAAAAGTGTACATTTCCTTTTCAACGATGTCCGTCACCTCGCCAATAGAGCGGACAAACAGTCCAGTAGGCTCTAGCACCGGAGAACGCACTTCCCGGTAGCCGTATTGATTCAACCATCGACGTAGGGTCTCTTCAAGAAATGCCCAGGCCGGCGTCTCGTCGGGCAGGATGTCATTCATGCCGCGCACGGCCTGAAATTTTTGCGGATTCATCAACTAACCTGCCTGTTTGGCTTGGGGTAAACCGTAGCGGTCCCGCACATACTCGAGCACAAGGGCTTGAAACTCCTCGGCAATATGGTCTCCTTTGAGCGTGACGGTTTTTTCTCCATCCACATACACGGGGGCCACCGGCCTCTCGCCTGATCCGGGCAAACTGATCCCGATATCGGCCAATTTACTTTCACCCGGACCATTCACCACGCATCCCATGACAGCGACATGCAGATGCTCTACCCCAGGATAATGGATGCGCCACAAGGGCATGTTGTCTCGCAAGTATGCCTGGATGCGACTGGCCAGTTCCTGAAAATAGGTGCTGGTGGT
>JAGWPH010000125.1 GCA_028870615.1 Betaproteobacteria bacterium | reverse complement strand
CATCTTGGGAATTTTGCGCCGCCAGTTCAAAACCGAAACGTTTCCCTTCATAGCCAAAACCAACTTCGCCTGTGCTTCTGGCCGAAGTGTTTCCTGCCATGCCACCCATTCCATAGATGGCATTAAAGACAAAATCGCCGAAATTCTTGGAATACTTCACGGAATTGTCAATGCGGGCGCTATCCGTTGCACCACCACCACCGTAGAATCCTGAAAAGTTGATGGGGGAGAACATTTGGGCACTAACCGGATCGTATCCACCTGCGGTCGCAGTGATAATATCCAGTTCCAGGCTGTTTTGACGACCCAAAGTCACTGTACCCAAGCCATCGTTGGACAACCCGACCAGAGCGGTACGACCAAACAATTGCCCATTCAAGCTGGTGTCCACCACCATGCTATAGGATTTGTTCGGAGCTCCGGCACCTGCCAATCCGGAGGAAGAAATCATGCCGTTGGCTGCGCTGATGGCGGATTCCAGACGGAAGAACGCTTGGGTTCCGTTGCCCAGATCTTCAGCTCCCTTGATGCCCCAGCGGGTCTGATACTCGCCGCCGTTTATCATGCCGATAGTGGTGCCCAGCTTCTGGAAGGAACCTGCACCTATCGGGACTGCTCCGGTCACGAAAGTAGAACTGAAATTGCCTGCGTGGGTCAGTTCTGCCACGCCGAGGTCCAGAATACCGTACAAAGTCACGTCCGCATGCGCGGTACCGGCTACTGCGCTCAGCGCTGCCAGTGCAAACAGGGATTTTTTCATTGTAAACCTCCATGGTTTAATTTGGTTGTGGTTTTCAAGATGTTGCTTCACTCTTGCCCAAAACAGCTTGTGACGTTGGGTCATCCAAAGGTGTATCTGCAACCGTCCTTCCGCTTCGGCTGGGGCCTGTCCAATTGAATGGCGCTGCTGCACATGAATCTCTTTTACCCCATTGTGATTTGATGGCGTGGGCTGACTACCCCTCTTAGCGCCGCTCGATCCACAGGATCATCTCGAAACCGCCTTGGCATTTGTTTGATCCTGGACAGGCCAAAGAGGCACGATCATGAAACCCCACCAATTCCACAGGGGGACTACCCAGCAAGGGATATGCCAATTATAATATCCTTTATAAACAGTATGTTATAGTACTGTTCAAACGAAAATGCGATGCCGGTTAATGAAATTGTTTCAGGATGAAACACGTCACTTGACGATAGGGTGCTCAAATGCTCACCATGATTTACTTGATAACGCCGCTGGCCACGCGCGACCTTACTCGGAAGGCAACCGCACGGAGTAGTACATTCACTTGGGCAGCTCACGCTGGAGAATAATTTTCTAGAACACGCGCTCAACAAAGTGGGGTTGCTGAACGCAAAGCGATGATGGATCGCAGCCACGAATTACTCATTGACTGTCAGACCGAACTGGTGGGGGTGGAAGCCCTGTGCAGGAAACCCGGAATCAGCAGAAGCATCCGGGGCGTGAAATCCGTCTGGCGCTTTTGAAAGGGATTATTGACATCGTGATTTTTCAATACCCAGTTTTCATCATAGTTCCTTCATGCTGACACCTTTCTCAACCCTATCAGCGCATCATCGTTGAACTGTTTTGACTGGGATGAGATGGCTTAGGCGCCAGGTGTCAGTTCCGATCCAGGGCGAACAATATTGTATTCGCGCATTTTGCGCCACAGTGTTGTGCGCCCAATACCCAATTCGCGCGCTGCATCCGAAAGGTGTGGATATTTTTGTAAGGCGTTTTCGATGAGTGTGCGCTCGGACCCAGCAAAAGTACCTACGGAAAGAGATTCAGGAGGCAGCACACGCTCTCTCGATTGAGGGCAATATTGCAGAATATCTTCAGGCAGCGCATCCAGATCAATGCCTCCTGACTCATCGGCAAACACGACCATCTGCTCAACGAAATTTTCAAGCTGGCGAACATTCCCAGGATAAGGAAAAGCCATGATTTGATTCATTGCAAACGGGGTGATGTGCAGACCGTGGCGGCCATATTTGTGCTCGTAACGCTTGATGAAGGCTTTCAATAGCAAACGCAAATCTTCCAAGCGCTCGCGCAATGGTGGCAATTGCAGACGAACGCCATTGATGCGGTAGTAAAGATCGGAACGAAAAAGTCCGCGATCGATTAGATTCCCCAAGTCTTGATTCGAGGCGGAAATCACTCGCACATCTACCGTTTTTGGCTTGTTAGATCCAACACGGCGAATTTTCCGATCTTGCAAGACGCTTAGCAACTTAGCCTGCATCGCCGGCGAGAGGGTGTCTATTTCATCAAGGAAGATAGTGCCTTGATCCGCTTCTTCAAACAGCCCCGCGCGGGAATCAGTCGCGCCGGTAAAGCTGCCGCGCACGTGGCCGAACAATTCACTCTCCAATAAAAGTTCTGGCACACTCGCACAATTGATGCTGACGAAAGGCATGCTGCTGCGGTGGCTTTGCTCATGGATTAAACGTGCGATCTTGGTTTTACCAGTGCCTGTCTCACCGGTAATCAGTACGCTGATATTAGTACCGGCAAGCCGCTCGATTTTGATCAACAATGCACGCATGGGCGGCGTCGCCGCTACAATTTCGTCCTTGATCTGCCGCACGTCGACATCACGCGACTTCCCGCTGACGGGGGCGATGATCCGCATCACCTGGCTGGCGTGAATCTTGTCGAGAATGTCGCGTTCTTTGAATGGTTTGACCAGGTAATCAAAGGCGCCCAGGCGCATCGCATTCACTGCGGTTTCTATACTGCCATAGGCCGTGATCAGGATGACTGGAAGCATTGGCTGGATTTGTTTGATTTCCTCCAGTAAATTGATCCCCGACATGCCCTCCATACGCAAATCGGTGATCACTAAATCAAATGGCACGCCAGCTAGGAGCGCGATGGCTTGCTCACCGCTGGCCGCGTCGGCTGTTTCATAGCCGGCGTTTTGCAACAGCAACGCCAAGCTGCGGCGCAGACTGCGTTGGTCGTCAACCAGTAATATCCGCATGGTTAAATTGCTGCTCCACTGAGATGGCCGGAACCGGCGTGGGCTTAGAAACTGGGATCATCAGCAGAAACGTTGTGCCGCGTCTCGGCACACTCATGACGCGAATGCGTCCGCCCCAATCCTGGACGAAGCGCAACACGATCGCCAAGCCTAAACCTGCGCCATGCGAACGCTTAGAGTAAAACGGCTCAAATATACGCTCGCGTTCTTCGATCGGAATACCTTTTCCCGTATCAGTAACGGCTAAAAACAAATATCCTGGGCGCATCGCGAGGTTGATTTTTATCAGTCCGCGCTCCGGGATCGCCTGCGCTGCGTTGAGTAGTAAATTCCACAAGACCATTTCCAGCGCATCGGCATCCAACATTAGCTCGCTAGCGATGTTGCGTACCACTACTTTAACCTCGATCATCAACCTTTCGCTTTCGATGTAATGTTCGAAGGCACTACAAATTTTATGAAATAAGGCGTCCACCGCTACCGGGTAGCACGCAACAGGGCGGGGTTTGCCAAAGGTCAGGAAGTCCCGCGTCAATTTGTCGAGACGGGACACTTCATCCTCGATAATCTCCAATGCGGTTCGGGCCTTGCCATTAACGAGGCAATCGGCTTTCAGCACTGACACACAGTTGGCGATTGCACTCAAAGGGTTTCTGACTTCGTGTGCTACCGATGCGGCCATCTGCCCTAAAGCCGCAAGCCGTTCATTTCGAATTTTGGTGGTTTCCGCGAGCAACAATTGCTGGTTGATTTCAGCTACCTTGCTGAAACTGCTGGCGTTGCTGATCGCAATCCGCACTTGGCCAGCGAGCAGTTCGCCTTTGGAGAGGGTAATTTGGCTAAACGGTATTATGGTTTCACGTAACAATAACATGACACCGATGAGTTTGTTCTCATCTGCTAGCGGAAACAACGCAATTGCTTTGCCTTCACCGAGATTGGCGTCTAGCGTCTGAACTGGGCCATTTGGCCCAATGACCCAAGCCCGTGGATGATACAACCCATTAATCTCGGCCAGGAGTTGGGCGCACAGCTCCCCACCCTTACACCAGAACTCCACTTGATCACAAGGGCCATCGTGATTTTCGCTTAACCTTGACCAGTGCGCCGCAATGGAGAACGCGCCACCGGTTGCCTGATCTGGCAGCCACACTACGGCACCATCCGCTTCGAGCAAGTCAGTACTTTCCCGGCATACTGCCTCTAGAACGGCGCCCAGATCCAAGGTAGAGGTTAGCATTGTTGATACACGCAAAAGTGCGGCGCGGAACGCGCTTTCCTGCTGCCAATCGAGATAGAGTAAAGCGTTATAGATAATCGGTCCGGCCTCCGAAGCCAGCGCGCCTAACTCAGCACGCGAGGCAGTTAGCGCATTGGGTGCAACGCCTGAAAACTTGAGATAACCAAAACGATTACCATGGGACACTAGATCAAGACAGACCTCACTTGCTTTGCCGGGGGTATTGAACCACATCGGCGATAGTTTATTGGAGCGGCTCCGCACCGGTAAAGTGATGAGCACAGCCTCCACCCGGATACGGTATGTGGATCCAGAGAAATGCGAGCTACGGGCCAATTCTGCTACCTGATCTTCGGGGACCAAAAGGACAAACTCGCATGAGTCGAACTGAACCTGTTTGCGCACCGCATGACCAACGACTGCTATTGCATGCGGCACATCAAGCGCTTTGATCGCATCAAACAGCATGCGATTGCGGGTATGTAATTCGCGATTCGCTTTATGGATCTTGCGTCTGGAGCGCTGGATGCTGGTATTTGCGCGTGCAATGATTTCATGAGAGCGTTGCGCGGCGTCCAATGCCAGGAGAAATCCTACCGCCAGACTAACCAACATCCCCAGATAGAACAGTGCCTTGACGCCATGCCACAACCACCAGGGAAAATCCCACATGTTGGAAAAGCTGAACAGGAACGCGCTTTGAGCGAACAACATCAAGAAGCTCCCCACCACTAGCATCAGTACTTGCCTGGTTTCGCGATAAAGCTTGTACAGGAGCAGGCTGGAGATGCCATAGAGCAGTGCGACAAAATCATGTGTAAAATGTGTCAAAGTGGAAAACCGGTAATTCTCAAATTGCTCGTTAGAAGCGAAGCCGGGTAGCATGATCCGGTATAGCCCCGCCGCCCCAAACATGAGCAGCAGGCCTACAATGACCCATTTCACGCTGTTTATTGTCAGCCCATAAGCACGTATCACTTGTTGCATGAGACCGAGTGTAATCAGGACGCCACCCGCAACCGTAGAACTGGTATGGTAAGCAACGAAGGCTTCGCGGGCGCCCACCGGGTCAGTGAACGCATGAATGGTGTCGAAAATCCCCATGGCGAGAAACGCGCCGACAAATAGCCATAAGCTACGCACGCGTAGGCGCATTGCCACCGCACCTATCAAACACGCGATTAAACTGGCGACGAAGCCGCAGAATAACTCGACAAGCAAGTGCGCCTTGGGCTCGATATAATGCGAACTCAAGGTTTCCGGGTCGATGTTCCGGAACACTAGTATTGGAAACACCAACATCACTGTTGCCCAGACAGCCAGCCCGATTTCCGGCGGGCCAAAGCGTACAGGACGATCCCCCATAAGGGACGATAATGCGGGAAGCGGATTATGCGAAGTCTTTGCCAGCATAAGTAAAATTCCAGTGCGCTCACGGCACACAGTTAGCATCCAATCCTAATGCCCGGTTAGGATGAAGCCGGGGTGAAGTGTTGCGGCCAGCGTCGCGACATCCAAACAAATAATGTTGGGATCAGAATCAAATTCAGCAGTGTTGAACTTAGCATACCACCAAGCAAAACGATAGCAAGCGGGCGCTCCAGTTCTTTTCCGGTGGGATTGCCGAGAATGAGTGGGATGACCGCCAAGGCTGCTGTAAACGCCGTCATCAGAATTGGCATGAGCCGGTCGGCAGCTCCCTGCAACGCAACTTGGGTCATGTCTTGAAACGTGCCCTGTCGCAACAAGAATTGTAAACGTGAAATCAACAGCAAACTGTTGCGTGTGGCTACGCCAAACAACGCAACCAAGCCAATTAGGGATGACACATTGATGGTCTCGTGAGCAATCTCCAGCGCGATTATCCCCCCAATCAAGGCCAGCGGTAAATTCATCTGCACTAACAGCACCAGCGACCACCGTCGGAAAGCTTGGTACATGATCAAAGTGATGAGTATCAAGGTCGCGGAGGAAGAAATAAGCAGCGTTCGCGTGGCACGTTGCTGTCCTTCATAATCGCCTCCAAGTTCCAAGGAATAGCCTGGAGGTAGCTTCACATTCTGCTGGATGCGTGTCTTGACGTCATTCACCACGCTATTGAGATCACGGCCGGAAATGTTCCACTGTACGACGGCTCGCCGCGCTCCGCCATCGCGATTTATCATATACGGTTCCCTTACCCCAACTAATTGCGCTACTTCGCGTAGTGGCACGGCGCTACCGTTGGGGCTGATAATCGGTAATTCTCCTAGCGTCTGCATGTTGTTGCGCGTACTCTCGTTCACCCGCAGAAAGATATCGAACGAGCGGTCCTGTTCCAACACCTGGGACACGGCGACACCGTTAAAGGCCTGCGAAACTTGCATCACAATCGCGCCGGGGCTGAAGCCATAGGCAGCCGCCGCTTCGCGCTTTACTTTGATATCGATGCCAGGCACCAGAATCATGGGCTCCATTTGCAAGTCAACGATACCGGCCACCTCTTTAATTGCGGCGTGGATTTCTTGCTGCTTCTGTTGCAACACTGAAAAATCCTGGCCATAAATCTTGACAACGACTTGTGAGCGCACTCCGGATAAAATCTCCGACATGCGGTGGCTGATGAATTGCGAAACATTGACGGACATACCGGGAATCTGTGCCAGCTTTTCGCGAATGGTGCGCATGACTTGGGGAACATCGGCTACACCAGGTTTCAAGGTGACATCAAACTCGCTGAAATTAACCGGCTGCGCATCCTCGTCCAAGCGTGAACGGCCAGCACGTTGGGAGATGCTGTCGATTTCCGGCATCGTTTCGATTGACTCTTGAATTTGGTGGCCTACTCGCAAGTTTTCATCCAGCGAAGTGCCTGGCATCAATGTGGTAGCAATAACCAGATTGCCTTCATGAAACGCCGGAATAAATGAACGTCCCAGGCCTGGCAACAACACGGCCGCGACCAGTAGCAATAGCAGAAATGCGCTCATCACGGGCAGTGGGCGCTCCAGCCAACGCAGCAGGAAAGCACGATACCAATGCAGCAAATGCTCGGAGAAAGGGCTCAGGTCAAATGATAGCTGCGTTTTTGGACGGCCCATCAGATAATAGCAGAGCACAGGAATCAACGTGATTGCCACCAACAGCGAACTACCGATTGCGATGATATAAGACAGCGCCAACGGGCGAAAAATGCGACCCTCAATTCCTTCCAGGAAAAAGATTGGCAT
>JAGWPH010000015.1 GCA_028870615.1 Betaproteobacteria bacterium | reverse complement strand
CGCGGCACGCAACGGCTACGGCGGAAAGTTGCAGGAGATGGGGCACAGGCTGATGGAACGGCTGCCAGATTTTTTCGATGGCTACCGCCCCGTCCCATCGCTGCTGCACGGCGACCTGTGGGGCGGCAACCATGCCTACACAACAGACGGCACGCCGGTGCTATTCGACCCCGCGCCGTATTACGGCGACCGCGAGGCCGACCTCGCCATGACGGAGCTATTCGGCGGCTTCGACCAGGAATTCTACGTCGCCTCCAGCGCCGCATGGCCGCTGGAGGCGGGCTATGCCACGCGCAAGATTTTGTACAACCTGTATCACATCCTCAACCACGCCAACCTGTTCGGCGGCGGCTACGCGCAGCAGGCGGAAGGGATGATGCAGAGGTTGCTGGCAGAGGTTATGGGGTAAATTCTAAGCTGATTAACGCCAGCAATCACTGGCGCGCCATAAGGCGCGTCCAGTGGATTGGTCAGTTAAATTCACTTCATTCTCCGTGAAATCATTGGCACGGCCGTCGAGAAATCTGCCTCAACGAAGTAGGCATTTTTCTTTTTTGATACCTCTCCCCATCTCTCGAATGCCTCTCTGTCTGACTCCAGCCCGAAGTAGAACAGGTCAGCGCTGCAAGCGGTAAGCGGCGTCCAAATGTGAGTGTCGGGAAGGTGAATACGTGCTCCGACGACACATATCCGCGACGCGCGGCCAACACTCTCGGCCCACATTCTCTGCTGTGCTTCTACATAATCGGGGCTGATCTTGACTGGCTTGCCCTCCGCATACATCGCTATGGCTGGTGCTACGCTGTCCTCGGTAACGCACTTCTCAAGCGTGTCCATTTGAGACAGTGGCCTGATTGGCGCCTGAATGTCAGCTCGTCCACTACGCTTGATTGTTGAATTTCTAATTGTTACTCCAGGCATGTATGGCCAGAAGTTGCTTGAACCGTGCGGCTTTAGAAGCCTTACGAATCCTGTGCTATGTTCCGAAGTGTAGGCAGTGTTGTGGCCTAACATGGCCGCGGACAACTCGAACAGCAAGTCGTAGTTGAGGCTACAGAAGATGAACCGATTTATACCGAGTTCTCGAATAAGACGTACGTAGACATTATCCGGGCCAGGTGTAAATGTGGCGAGGTAATGCGCCAGCTCCCGTTGAAAGCGCATGACGTCCCCGTCAGCGTACTCGTAGAAATCAGCCATCCCTGCTTCGAAGTTGGCGCGAAACGTACTCTTAAGATCATCTGGCAAAGTAGCCGCCAACCCGCCATGAGATGCCAAGGCATCGAACAGTTGATCGCCCAAGGGCGGGGTCGAAGGCGAAGCGTCAATGCTTCCAAAACTCGCTCCGGCACCAAGGAGTACGATGCGTGTCACTTTGTGTTGAATCTTACGCAAGTTGGATGGCAAAAACGCCGTATATTCTGGCGCGACTTTTCTTCCTGCTGCGAGAACTTTAACAGGAATCACCAATTCTTCGCCACCGGGTTTTTGCAGCTCACCTGGAACAGTTGGCGATCTTCGAGCCGGATGGCGCTCATCGGCCCTCCCCACAGGCAGCCGGTATCAGAATGACTCAGCCCACCTGAATGATCTGGTTCAGCCGTTCGCAAACCTGCGCAAACAAGGCGTTTGGCAAGGCGCCGAGTGGGTGCGCCTTGGCCTTGCGCAATCGCCAATCGAACGACTTGGGTTGATGGCAAAGCACATAGCTGGTTTGGCCTGTTTTGTGTCCCGACGTTTTCCCTACCGCAACTGCAAAGGGATTGTCCGAGTTGTACTCCGCCGTGGTCATGGGCAGGCCGATGACCAGCGAAGTTTTCTCGTTGAAGATGCGCGGCGAAAGCACCAGAAATGGGTGGACATCGCGCATTTCTCGCCCCACCTGCGGATTGCAGTCTATCCAGATGATGTCGTGGCGGTCCGGCGCCCAAGGCTTGCGTTTGGGCTTTTGTTTATCTGGCGCTGCTTTTTTGGCTGTTACCAACGCTCGGCACCCAGCGTTTGCGTCGTGCCCATCTGCTCGCCACCGTGGCGCTTGGGGTCGTAGGCAGCCAGGCGTTGTTCCAGGGTAAGCTTTGAATCATCTACTGGCGCGATGATCACATAACCACCTTCGACCGACACGCGCACGCGCTGGTCTACATGCAGGTGCGCTTCCCGCGCCACTGCCGCAGGCAATCGGACCCCGAGGTTATTGCCCCATTGCTTGATATCCAGTACTGCTTCGGCCATGATTTGCTCCTTACACAAAATGTATAAACGTTAGTCTATACGTGTCGAGGCAGACCGTCAATTTCATTTTTACTGATCACCAATTCTTCGCCACCGGGTTCTTGCAACTCACCTGGAACATCTGGCGATCTTCGAGCCGGATGGCGCTCATCGGCCCGCCCCACAGGCAGCCGGTGTCCAACGCGATGACGTGGCGATCCACTTTCAGGCCCAGCGCCGACCAGTGGCCGAAGATGACGGTGGCATCGGCGCTGGCGCGGCCCGGCACATTGAACCAGGCCCAGTAGCCTTGCGGGATGTCTTTTTCCACGCCCTTGAACTTGAATTCCATCTCGCCCTGCGGGGTGCAGATGCG
>JAGWPH010000124.1 GCA_028870615.1 Betaproteobacteria bacterium | reverse complement strand
ATTTTTGTGGGAATCTTGGCAGCCTCTTCCTCAGCACGCAAACGTCGGCCCAGGCGCAGATTTTCAGAATGAACCCGTAATGAATCGGAAATGCTTGTGCCAAATCGGTCCGCCTGAACCAGTGTCGACACCAAGGCATCGACATCCTTGATGCCAATTCGCATGGCCAGGTTATTGAGTGCCAGGTTACGCGTGGACCCCGCTCTTTGTTCCAGAACAACCAGTCTGAACTCGTCGGACAACGCCTTGCTGCGAATCTGCATCTCCTCCCCTACCCTCGCAATAGCCATATCCAGAGCCAAGCCCGCTTCCACGCAGATCCTTATGAGATCCAGTGCATCCGGGAAATTTTCGTACAGTTCGCGGCGCCTGCGCGATACCAGAAACGACAGAATGAAGTTGGGCAACAGATATCCGAACGCGGTACATACCAAAATTGAAAACGCCATTTGTTTTGGCGCAAAAGTTAGTCCGGCTACAGCAGAAAAGACCAGAAATGCCCCTGGAAAGAGAAAAGTCAGCAAGGTTTTCAACCCCAGATAGACCATTCCTGCGGACGGATTGCGATAACCGGCTGCGACCAGTTCCCTACGTAGGGATGAAGTGTCCCAAGGGCCTTTTGGTGCTGAAAAACGAGCCAGGGGAGTCAATCTACCCGCTATAAATTGCCCTGCCTGCGCCAAAGAGGATTTTCCATCACCATAATTGCGGCGCTCTTCCTCGACCATTATTTTTAGCCGCCGGGCAGCAGAAGGTTTGAAGATATTGCCTAGTATCAATGCAACCAAACCTGCAACGATGAGTACTCCTGCAATCAGTGGCAATAGAAAAGGCAAGGAAAGCATATCGAAGAGGCTCCTCTAAACCCGAATATTGGTAATATTTCTGATCCAGATAGCCCCTACGATCATGAGCACGGCCATTACCTTAACGATGGGCCACCCACTGGGGTCAACCCAAAAAAAACTGAGGTATCCTGGATTCATGAGTGACATCAATCCGGCAAAGGCGAAAGGAAGCGAACCCAAAATCCATCCTGACAATCGGCCTTCCGCTGCCAGAACCTTCACGACGCGCCGCAATTTCAGGCGTTCCCGGATTAATTTGGCCAGATCCAGTAGCAAATTGCTGAGGTTTCCCCCAGTCTCGCTTTGGATCAGGATAGCCAAAGCAAAATAACGCATATCCATACTGTTCACGCGGTTGGCCAGATTCAGGATTCCCTCCCTGGTCGACGAGCCAAAGCTGATCTCATCGGAGGTCATACGAAATTCGGTTGCAATGGGTTCTGGGCCTTCGATGCCTACAGTCCTCAGGGCACTTGAAAATGCATGGCCAGCCCGCATGGATTGCCCCAGCAAATCAAGAGCGTCTGGCAGTTGGGATTCCAGCTTGTTCATGCGAGATCGTCTGAGAGTTTGCAAAATCACCAGTGGAAGAATTCCTGCGATGACAGTCAAAAGAAGTACTGACAGAAGGCCTGAGCCAGCAATCAAGGTTGCGATCAGCGCCACGAAGCTGCTACTGACCATGGCTGTCAATGTCTGAGCAACTGAATAAGGTTTATCTGCCTGGCGCAACAGCGTATCAAGCGCCTCTAATCGGCGAAACCGCTTGAGAAAGCGGTCAATGGATTCGTTGCTGCTGTAAACGCCTCTTTTGAGTCGGTTAGGCCCTTTTTGTGTGGGGTTTTCTCCAGAAATGATCTGAAGGCGCTGCTTGAGGCGTCTTGCTTCGGATTTGCCCCAACCGCTCCACAAAATAATGGCGGATTCTATAAAACCGAACAAACCCAAAAAGGCGACTATAAGAATCAAATAAGCCCAGTAATCCATGATGGCTCGCTAGCTGTGACGATCAGGGTCAAACAGATTATCTGGCAAAGGGGTGCCGCGAGCTGCCAGTTTTTCCGCAAATTTTGGACGGACTCCAGTGGCTCTAAACCAACCTTGCACTGTGCCATCCGCAGCAACGCCCGTTTGTTGAAACTGAAAAATTTCCTGGGTGGAAATCATGTCTCCTTCCATACCGGTAATTTCAAGAATGCTGACAATCTTACGTTTCCCATCGCTGAGTCTGGAGACTTGAATGATGGCTGAAAGAGCCGAAACGATTTGCTGGCGGAGAGGGCGGACAGGCAAATTCAATCCGGAAATTCCCACCATGTTTTCCAGGCGGGTCAACGCATCCCGCGCTGTATTGGCGTGGATTGTCGCCATAGAACCTTCATGACCGGTGTTCATGGCTTGCAACATGTCCAGTACTTCCGCGCCACGGACTTCCCCCACGATGACGCGATCTGGACGCATGCGTAAGCTGTTTTTGATCAAGGCACGTTGGTTGACCTCCCCCTCTCCCTCAATGTTTGGTGGGCGTGTTTCCAATCTCACCACGTGCGGCTGCTGCAATCGTAATTCAGCTGCATCCTCAATGGTAACGATACGCTCATTATCAGGAATGAAACTGGACATGAGATTAAGCATCGTGGTCTTCCCGCTTCCAGTTCCACCGGATACCAGAAGGTTGGTTTTTGTTTTAACCATGGCAGCTATCATCAGGGCCATGTCTCGGGTCATGCTGCCGTATTCGATGAGTTCATCTACACCAAGGGGCACTGCAGAAAATCTGCGTATGGACAATACCGGACCATCCAGGGCCAAAGGGGCAATGATGGCATTGACACGCGATCCATCTGGAAGACGTGCGTCAACCATAGGGCTTGACTCATCAACGCGACGTCCAATACGGGAAACAATTTTTTCTATGATTCTCATTAGATGTTTATCATCAGTAAAGCGAACATTGGTAAGCTCTAACTTGCCACGCCGCTCGACATAGACCGTTTGGGGGCCGTTGACGAGGATATCCGAAACCGTGTTGTCCGCCAGCAGAGGTTCCAACGGGCCAAGTCCCATGACTTCATGCTGAATGGCAGTGATCAGGGATTTTCGTTGCTGCTCATTGAGCCCGAGCTTTTTTTCATTGATGGATTCATCCACAAAAGCTGCCAGGCGCTGCCGCAACTCCTCCTCAGAAATCTTCTCCATTATGGACAAATCGAATTTCTTGAGTAATTCCAGATGAATTTCTTGCTTGAGGCGGATGGCATCAGCATCAACCCGGAGTGCGTCAGCCACTAAAGCGTTTCCCTGCTCTGTTGCCGACTGCATATTGGATGTACTCAACAAATCACGCAACGACATGAAATCCCCGCGGGTTATGAAGGGTGGATGACTATTTTAACAAGGACGAAAACCGGCGCCACAGGGAATCTGTTGTTGCCGAGCCTGCGGAATTCGTCACACCTGCCAGATTTTCTGCCCATCGAATCAAAGCGGTCGTCAGAACGCCCTTGGGAGAGATATCGTAAAGGGGTTTTCCAGCATTGATGGAGGCGCTGGCATTAGGAAAATCGTTAGGTAACTGCATATAAAACTTTGTTTGGAGCGCCTCTTCGATTCTGGAGATCGACAAATCATCGGACTTTCCCTGGCGGTTGGCAATCAGCCTGATTTTCGTTTCGGGATAGTGTAATGCACGAAAAGTCCTTTGAAGCCGTTGCGTTCCCCGCACATACGGTAATACCGTCTGCATGATGGGAAAAATAAGGTCCGACCGGTCCATCGCCCGCAATGAAAGCGGGTCCAGCGTTCGCTCAAGATCGACTAAAACAAAATCGAAGTGCCGCGATGCCATTGTCAGGATATTGTCAATCTGGTCGGGGGTGATTCCCACCGACTGTTCGGGATTATGAGGGGCCCGCAACAACCAGGTGCTTTTGCCAACCCGGACACAAGCAGATTCCAGTATCTGGCCATTGAGGTCCTTATTGCGCACGATGTCGCCTAAACTGCGATCACCGGCATCATCGGTGATATAAAACGAAGCATCGCCAAACTGCAAATCCAGGTCAATCAGCAAAACACGTTTGTGCTGGACTTCACCAAGGATGTAGGCGAGGTTGCTGGAAATGAAGGAAGTCCCGCTACCGCCCTTACATGGAATAAAGGTCAGGATTTTTCCAATGAGCCGGTTTCCGGTAGTTGCTGCCAGACGAACCCGAGCGCGTTCAATGACCTCTGGGAGCCTTTCCAGAACCTCTGTTTCATTGAGTACGTCCCGTACTCCGACACGCATGGCCTGAATCAGGACCCGTTCGAGATCT
>JAGWPH010000123.1 GCA_028870615.1 Betaproteobacteria bacterium | reverse complement strand
GTCGCCCACCAGGAGGTCATGCCCCGTTACCTTAAAGTGGCGCATGATCGCAAAAATGATGGCAGCCTGTTTACACAGGCCGATCTGGCTGCCCAGGAAGCCTTGGTGAACGCGCTCTCTGCAATTCAAGATTGCCCCATCCTGGGTGAAGAAATGCCCGAATCCCTGCAACAGAGGCTGTGGCAGGAAAGTGATGCTGGCGTCTGGTGTGTCGACCCCATCGACGGGACTTCCAACTTCGTTCATGGCATCCCCTATTTCGCCATTTCAGTCGCCCTGGTGCGTCAGGGTCGCCCTGTGTTGGGTGTCGTCTATGACCCCGTAGCCGATGAAGCCTTTGCAGCGGAGAAAGGCCAGGGTGCCTGGCTCAATGGCATAAAAATGCCTATCAAGGACGACCCCCCCATGTTTCAGGATGCCATTGCAGCGGTTGATTTAAAACGGTTGCCCGAAAAACTGGCGCGTGCATTGAGCATCCGCCCGCCTTACGCTTCACAGCGCAACTTTGGCGCCAGCACACTGGAGTGGTGTTATGTCGCCGCAGGCCGATTCAATCTTTACCTGCATGGCGGTCAAAAGTTATGGGATTATGCCGCGGGCTCGCTGATTTTGCAGGAAGCCGGGGGAAGGTATTGCACCCTGGAGCACGACAAATTCTGGGAAACTTCGCCCTGGAGCCGTTCTGTGATTGCCGCCCTGCACCCTCTCTTGTTCAGCGAATGGCGCGAATGGCTGCGTGATCGTGCCTAGCCGGTTTCTTTTTTGGCGCTCCGACTTGTGCAAGCATCTGTGGCGCCTGTTCCAGCAGAAATTGCTTGAATGCCCGTGCCACCGGTGACAACCGCTTTTCCCGATGATGAACCAGATACCAGTCCCGCACGATGGGCAGGCCCGGCACCGGAAGAATAATCAGCCGTCGCGTTTCCAACTCCAGAGTCACCGTATGTTCGGACAGGAAGGCAATCCCCATGCCGGCAATGGTGGCCTGTTTGATGGTTTCATTACTGCTCATCTCCATGCGCGGCTTGACAACCAGCCCATGAGATAACAGGAATCGCTCCAGCAACTGGCGCGTCCCCGACCCTTTTTCGCGTAAAAGAAAAGGCTCTTCCGCCACGCGTTCCAGCGTCAGGTGTTTCATCAGCGCCAGGGGATGGTTGGGAGGTGCGACGATAACGTGCGAATTGCGGGCGAAGGGCTCCGTGATCACCCCGAGTTCTTCAGGTGGCTGGCCCATGATGACCAGGTCGACTTCATTGTGCGTCAGTTGGTACACGATCCTTTCGCGATTACTGACAGACAATTTCAGTTGGACCGCGGGGTGCAGTTCACAAAACCGGGTCAGGAGTATCGGCGCAAAATATTTGGCCGTACTGATGATGGCGATGTCCAACCGTCCGCCCACCCCTTCGCGCAGGCTTTCGATAGCCTCCTGGGCATCTTTCATTTGACGGGAAATGATGCGGGAATGTTGATGCAATTCCTCGCCTGCCTGAGTTAGAAAGATGCGTTTGCCCATCTGTTCAAACAGGGAAATTCCAACCGCATCCTCCAGTTGCTTGATTTGCATGGAAACAGCAGGTTGCGTGAGGTGAAGCTCCTCGCTGGCACGGGAAAAGTTGAGCAAGCGTGCCACAGATTCAAAGATTTGAAGTTGCCGGAACGTGAAATGCACACTTCCCCCCTTGTTTTATAAGACCATTTTATAATGGCTTTATCATTTCAGCATAATTTTTTATAATAAGAACCAAAACCCCTATCCTCGACTTAATCAAACCCCGCGAGAGATGACCACAACCGCTGGCTAGTGGATAATTAGGGCTATTACAACCAATACCAACCCATTTCATCTAAAAACACCCTTACGAGGAGAAATTTCATGGCTGTTCGTGTCGGAATCAATGGTTATGGTCGCATAGGCCGCAATGTACTGCGTGCCCTGTACGAGTCAGGAAACAGGCAGGGCATCCAGATCGTGGCTATCAACGACCTGGGCAACCCTCAAACCAATGCCCATTTGACCCGATACGATACGGCTCACGGTAAATTCCATGCCGATGTAGCGGTGCAAGGGGATTCCATGGTGATCGATGGCGATGCCATTCGCGTCTTTTCCCAGCGCAATCCGGCTGAAATCCCCTGGGGTAGCGTGGGCGTGGACGTGGTCATGGAATGCACCGGTTTGTTCACCACCAAGGAAAAGGCATCGGCCCATCTCAAGGATGGCGCCCGCAAAGTGATCATTTCAGCACCTGGCGGTAAAGACGTGGACGCCACCATTGTCTATGGCGTTAACCATCAGACACTCCGCTCCGATATGACGGTCATTTCCAACGCCTCTTGCACAACCAACTGCCTGGCCCCACTGGTCAAACCCCTGCACGACCATATTGGTGTGGTCAAAGGGCTGATGACCACGGTCCATTCGTACACCAACGACCAGGTTCTGACCGACGTATACCATTCCGATCTGCATCGCGCCCGCTCCGCGACCATGTCAATGATTCCCACCAAGACCGGTGCCGCGGCTGCCCTCGGGCTGGTACTGCCTGAGCTGAACGGCAGGCTGGATGGATTTGCGGTGCGCGTCCCGACAATCAACGTCTCGTTGGTGGACCTCACTTTCGAGGCTGCACGACCCACCACGGTCGAAGAAGTTAACGCCATCATGAAGGCAGCTTCCGAGGGGGCGCTCAAAGGGATACTCAACTACAACAGCGCGCCCTTGGTATCCGTCGATTTCAATCATGACCCTGCATCCAGCACCTTCGATGCCGGACTGACCAAAGTCTCCGGGGGCAATCTGGTCAAGGTGCTGTCCTGGTACGACAACGAATGGGGGTTCAGCAACCGGATGCTGGACGTCACGGCGGCCTGGATGGCCGCTGCCTGAAGCGGCCACCATATCAATACTACTAAGGCAAAACCATGAGCATCATTCGCATGCAAGACCTCGATCTGGCCGATAAACGCGTACTGATTCGGGTGGATTTCAATGTACCGCTGAAGGATGGCGTCATCACCGACGACACCCGGATCCGTGCCAGTTTGCCCGGTATTCGGCATGCCCTGTCTTCAGGTGCCAGGCTCATGCTGATGTCACATTTGGGGCGGCCCACTGAAGGCGTTTTCGATGAAACCCAGTCCCTTGCCCCCGTGGCGCGACGATTGTCCGAACTCCTGGGTACCCCCGTGCCGCTGATGCATCACTGGCTTGACAACGATGTCACTGTGGCTCCAGGCAGCGTGGTGATGTTTGAAAACGTCCGATTCAATCCCGGCGAAAAAAAGGATGATGAGGCGCTCTCTCGACGCATGGCGAGTCTGTGCGATATCTTTGTCATGGACGCTTTTGGCACCGCGCACCGCGCCGAAGCTTCAACCCATGGCGTTGCCAAATACGCCCCCATCGCCTGTGCCGGCCCACTTCTCGCGGCTGAACTGGACGCGTTGGGACGAGCACTCAAGCAACCTGCGCGCCCCCTGGTGGCCATCGTCGCCGGCTCCAAGGTATCAACCAAGCTGACCGTACTGGGCACACTTTCCCACAAGGTGGATCAGTTGATCGTTGGCGGAGGAATTGCCAACACCTTCCTGCTCGCCGCCGGGAAAAAAATCGGCAAATCCCTGGCAGAGCCTGATCTGGTCCCGGCAGCACGCAAGATCATCGAGGACGCTCACGCCCGTGGCGGCCATGTCCCCCTTCCGGTGGATGTGGTCGTGGGAAAAATGTTCTCCGAGACTGCGCAGGCGACGCTCAAGTCCGTGGACGACGTCTCCGATGACGACATGATTTTTGACATCGGCCCCAAAACTGCGGCCCGTCTGGCAGAAATCATAAAGAACGCTGGCACCATTGTCTGGAACGGCCCCGTGGGTGTTTTCGAATTTGACCAGTTTGGCGAAGGCACCAAAGTCCTGGCAATGGCCATTGCAGATTCCCACGCGTTTTCCATCGCCGGGGGGGGGGATACCCTGGCCGCCGTATCCAAGTACAAAATCGCAGACCGTGTTTCCTACGTTTCCACCGGAGGAGGCGCATTCCTCGAATTTCTGGAAGGGCGCGAACTACCCGCTGTCCGCATCCTGGAATCCCGCACGCATTAACGCATCATCAACTGACAGGAGTTTCAAGCAGATGCCCCGCCGTACCAAAATTGTTGCCACTATCGGACCCGCTTCCAGCAACCCCGAAGTTCTGGAACGCATGATCCTGGCTGGCATGGATGTTGCCCGCCTTAATTTTTCTCATGGGTCCGAACAAGACCATCGTGACCGTGTCGAATTAATCCGTTCGATAGCAAAACGGCTCGGGCGAACCGTGGGTATCCTGGGCGACCTTCAAGGTCCCAAGATTCGTGTAGGCAAGTTTCGCGACGCACGCATCGTATTGAAGGCGGGTGACGCTTTCATTTTAGATGCTGACTGTGTATTGGGCGACCAGGAGCGCGTCGGCCTCGATTACAAAGAACTTCCCCGGGATGTTTACAGCGGCGATTCACTGCTTCTGGACGACGGCAAGATAGAACTCAGGGTGGATCATGTTACGAACAATCAGGTTCATACCAAGGTCATTCAAGGAGGGCCCCTGTCCAATAACAAGGGAATCAATCGGCGTGGCGGCGGATTGACCGCCCCGGCATTGACCGAAAAGGACATGGAGGACATCAAACTGGCCGCTCGGCTGCGTGTGGATTATCTTGCCGTATCCTTCCCCCGTTCCGGCGCTGACGTGCAATGGGCACGCGACCTGTTGGTCAAGGCCGGGGGCCACGCCCAGATCCAGTCCAAGATCGAACGTGCCGAAGCCATCGATGCCCTGGAAGACATCATTGCGGCCAGCGATTCCATCATGGTGGCGCGCGGCGACCTGGCCGTGGAAGTGGGGGATGCCGCCGTACCGGCATTGCAAAAACGCATGATCCGGCTCGCACGCCAAATGAACAAAACGGTCATTACCGCAACTCAGATGATGGAATCCATGATTTCCAGCCCGGTACCCACCCGTGCAGAAGTTTCTGATGTAGCCAATGCCGTGCTGGATGGGAGTGACGCCGTCATGCTCTCGGCCGAATCAGCCGCCGGCCAGTTTCCCGTCGAAGCGATTGCCGCCATGGCACGCGTGTGTGCCGAAGCAGAGAAACAAGACAGCCAAACATTTGTGGAGCGTCATGAACTGGACCGTATCGAAAGGGTGGAAAAGGCTGTGGCACGCGCCGTTATTCATACCACGCATCATCTCGAAGTCAAAGCCATTGTTGCGCTGACCCAAAGTGGTACCACAGCCTTGTTGATGTCTCGCGCAGACGTCAATGTTCCAATTTATGCCATGACCTCTGTGGAAGAAACACAACGCAAGGTCACCCTGTTCAGGGGTGTTTATCCTGTCGATTTTCAGCATGGTACAGAAGGGCCGGCCCAGGTCATGGCCCAGGCCGAAGCGCTGTTGTTGAAACTCGGTGCGGTCAAAACGGGCGATTTAATCCTGTTGACCATTGGTGAGCCCATTGGCAAACCCGGTGGAACCAACACCATGAAAATCATCAGGATTGGTGAACACAACTGAAAACGATGGCCACGAAACCCGTCTACCGCACTGAAATTCAGTCGCTCCCATTGATCACCCGCGGCAAGGTACGCGACATTTATGCCGTGGGAGAAGATCATCTGCTGCTGGTCACGACAGATCGTCTGTCTGCCTTTGACGTGGTATTTCCCACGCCCATCCCCAACAAGGGAATTATTCTCAACACGTTGACCAATTTCTGGTTTGCTTATTTCCAGGACCTGATCCCCAATCATCTCAGTGGCATTGACCCGGAAGGCGTCGTAACGCCTTCAGAGCGTGCCCAGGTCGCCGGACGTTCAGTGGTTGCCCGGCGCATGCGAGCCCTTCCGTTGGAAGCTGTAGTGCGTGGCTATCTTGAAGGCTCGGGCTGGAAGGAATATCAGGACAGTGGTTCCGTGTGTGGCATCGCACTACCTGCAGGATTGCAACGGGCTGCCAAATTGCCTACCCCGCTTTTTACTCCGGCTACCAAGGCAGCTGCGGGCGATCATGATGAAAATATCGACTTTGCCCAGGTATCCGATTTGGTAGGGAGTGCCCTTGCGGCCCAAGTTCGCGATCTGTCGCTCCAGCTCTATCAGGCTGCTGCGATGTACGCCCTGGAACGGGAAATCATCATTGCGGACACGAAATTTGAATTTGGACTGGACCAGGCAGGGACACTCACGCTTATCGATGAAGTACTGACTCCGGACTCTTCCCGCTTTTGGCCCAAAAGCAGCTATCGGGTGGGTGCCAGTCCCGAGAGCTTTGACAAGCAATTTGTCAGGAATTGGCTGGAGTCCATACACTGGAATAAACAACCTCCGGCGCCAGAACTTCCGGCCGAGATTGCTGCTGGAACCGGCGCGCGCTATCAGGAAGCCCTTAAACGCCTGACCCAGGCGTGAGCATTTGCTGAATCCTGGTCCACTCGTCCAAAGTGACAGGGGTGATGGACAGGCGATTGCCGCGCGCCAGTAATCGCATATTTTGAAGTCCGGGTTCGGCGCGCAGTTCATCCAACGACAGCAGTCGGGTTTTTTTAAGGACCTTGATTTCCACGTTGAACCAGCGTGGATGCTGGACTGTGGCCTTTGGGTCATAGTAAGGGGATTGGGGGTCAAACTGGGTCACATCGGGTCTGGCCAAACGGGAGATCTCGGCTAAACCCACGATTCCGGGTTCTGAGCAGCTGGAATGGTAAAACAGGACGCCCTCTCCCAACCGCATGTCGCGCATCATAAAGTTACGCGCTTGATAATTGCGAATCCCGAACCAGTCCACGCGCCGCCCTGGCATCCGCAGGACGTCATCGATACTGACCTCGGAAGGCTCCGATTTCATCAACCAACAGGTCATGGAAGGGGGTCCCCCGCAGGTGCCGTCCGGTTGGCATCTTGAACCCAAGCCTCTAGAAGGTGGCTACCCACCGAGTGCATCAGGCGATTCCAGCAGGACGCGCGCAACAGCACCCATCAGGTCAATAGCCGGGTTAGATGATTATCGGCTCAAAGAATTAAAACCGTAACAAGCACCCCAGGGGAATCTCAAAAAAGGGATTCCTGATCAACGAAGCAGCGATCCAACCGCTCCTCCAGGCCTTTTATTCTACGCTTCACATCGTTAATATCCCATTTACTCGATGCTTTTTGTTCAAGCATCTCGTAAACGGCGTTGAGCCCCGCCATCACGGCGGCTCGTTCGGGTCCCACACCTTCCGAGTTGACTCGCGCCTCACGCATGCGCCGATCGAGATCCTGGGCAGCTTCCTGAAGCAGGGCCTGATGCTCAGGGTCGCATGACACCTTGTAAGACCGGTCCAGGATAGAAATTTCGACCTGCACGGATTGCGGCTTGGCCATGCTTATTCCGGTACCTGTTCGACCAGTTGCTGCAAGCGGCGACGCGCCTCTTGTATCTTGTCCGAAAGCATCCCCACCTCATCTGCCTTGAGAATCAGTTCCTGGCGCAAGCGCTGGTTTTCAACGCGCAAGAGATCGCATTGGCTGATAACCCGATCAATCTTGCGTTCCAGGGCGGCGAATTGCTTTTCCATGGGCTCAATATAAATGGGTGGGTGTTCCGGCGTCAATTATCCTATATGGCTTTGCTCCGAGTACATATTTAGTTACAATCAACACAGCAGATGTGAATGGTTCACATCGGGGTGCCTGGATGTGCTTGCTCAGTCCGGGTTAAACGGGAAACAGGTTAAATGCCTGTGCTGCCCCCGCAACGGTAAGTCTTGATCACTTCGTCATAACAGTCACTAGGCCGGAAGGTTAACGCCCACGGCCCGGGAAGACGACGGAGGTTTTCGGATGAGCCCGGATACCGGCCCCACGCTCCAAATCGCCAGATGGTCTGGCGCACTGGAAATACTGCGGGGTAGCAGTATTCAGGCAAACATCCTCATCGGTAACAACCGATTCGCAGTCGGCCTCGAATTATCCCTGGTGTTTCCCTGTCCTCTACAGGGAGATTATTTTGACAATTTACACTAGACGCATGGTCTTCCGGGCCATTGTGCTGTCTGCCGCCTGGTTCGCATTACCCGGTCATGCCGACACGGCCGCCGATCCCGTGTCGGGATTGTCACCCATCACCGTCATGTCATCCCGCTTCGATGAATCTTTGGATCAGTCGCTCCCGCAAACGACAATCATCACTTCTGGCGACATTGAACGCAGCGGCTTGTCCGATGTTTCGCAAATCCTGCAAAAGCTCGGCAATGTCCCCACGCGGATCAATCTGAGCGGCACCCAGGACCAATCGATAGATCTTCGCGGGTATGGCATCACCAGCGACAACAATGTGGTCATTCTGCTGGACGGGGTTCGTTTGTCCGAGATCGAACAGGCGGCGGCGCGAACTTCCATGATTCCGGTGGAATCCATTGATCACATTGAAATCATCCGTGGCGGCTCCAGCGTACTTTACGGTGAAGGCGCCACCAGCGGCGTTATCAATATTGTCAGCAAGAACCATCCTGGCGACAGCACCATCATTTCGGGGGGTCTGGGTAGCTTTGCCACCAAGGAGAGCAACATCTGGGCTTCGCGCCAAATCGATGGCACTTCCGTTGCCCTGTTCGGAAAAACACTCAATACGGACAATTATCGTGACAACAACCAGGCCCAGGTTCGCACAGGGGGGGCAGCCGTCCAGTGGCAGCCCGACGCGGACCGGACACTGGGGATCCGCCTGTACTCAGATTCTGAGGACACACGATTTCCGGGCCCCCTGACGCTGACACAGTTTCAACAGAACCCCAGGCAGACCGTTACTCCCAATGACTCGGGCAACATCAGCGGAAATGTCGTGACTGTTTTTGGTAAAGCCATGGTCAACAATACCGAGCTGGCAATAGACGCCAATGTCCGCAACAAGCAGTCAACAAGCAACCTGCCCAGCCTGGGCGGTTCCACCGACATTTCGGCAAACTTTGAAGATCTGTCACCCCGCGCAAAAATTCACGACGCGGGGTTCAAGGGCAACGACCTGACGCTGGGGCTCGACCTGTCCCGCTGGGACCGTATGTATTCGTCCGTTTATCCCGCCTATCCCCAGTATTCCACGGTGGGTGAACACTTGATACAGAACAGTGACGCCCTCTACCTGAGGGACGACTGGAATCTCGATCCGGTGGATCGTATCGTCGCTGGGGGGCGCGTCGAACGCATCCAGAAAGAACTGGCAGCCAATGATTCGTCCAACTTGCATGCGTTTGAACTGCAATACATCCGAACCCTGTTTTCCAAACTCGAATCGTACGTCAGAACCGGGGAAAGCTATCGGGTCGCCAACATCGATGAACTGCGAGGCGCTGCCGGCAACCTGCTGCCGCAAACCTCCATGGACTACGAGGCAGGTATCAGCTGGAATCGTATGGCCCCAAGCAATGCGACATTGCGCGTGTTTCGCAGCAATATTCACAATGAACTGGTCTTTGACCCCGTGCAGTTCATCAATATCAATTTACCCCCGACCCAACGCGAAGGCATCGAAATTGAAGGAAGCTATCAGGCTGCACCGAGCTTTGCCTTGCGCGGATCCGGACAATGGATCAAGGCTGTCTTCGTGGACGGCGCCTATCAAGGGCACAGGGTTCCGCTGGTCCCCCAGTTCAACATTCAGACCGGGGTTCAATGGAAACCTGAAGCGCACCAGACCCTGGACCTGTCCGCCCGTCTGGTAGGCCAACAGCCCGTGGATTCTGATTTTATGGGAACAATGCCGCCGATTCCGTTCTACTGGACGGCTGATTTACGCTACAACAGTATTCTCTCGAAGCAATGGACTCTGGTCGCTTCTGCCAACAACCTGCTCAACCGGCAGTATTACGACTACGCCAACAGCTACGGGGCTTTCTACCCGTCCCCGGGAAGAAACTTTGGAATGCTGGTGAAATATGCCTTTTAGACGGAACGGCGCGACGCTCCAGCGCCACGCAGAAACATGATTGCCGTATGGATCGGAGCAGCGACCCCGATCCAGAAAGTAAAGGCCTTGAAGGTAGATGGCGCCCAGGTCACCAGAGCGGTCGTTAACCCGGCAAGGCTGACGTGATCAGGACGTCCTGAAAACAGGTAAAAACTGCCGCTTGCCAGAATTTCGGCCACCACAATGCTGGAACAACAGAGCATCAACACTCCCAGACTTCGCCATTCCAAACGGGCATGCGCGGCAAAAATTCGGCCCGCCAGCCATAAAACGCCGTAAGCCGGAATCATGAACAGGTAGGCTGGCGTCAGGCAGAAATCACTTACACCCCCCCAGGTGACCATCGCATAATCCAGCGCTCCCACCAACCCCAGACCCAACACCCACAACCGGGTCTGGCGAAGATAAAAACCACCCAGAAAAAAAGCCGCCCAAGTGGCTTGGGGCAAATGCAGCGATGTTGCGTCGTGCTGGCCGTGTGTGACCATGACCAACAGCACCAGCAGTACACCTATCGCCCACCGGGCACGGTAATCAAGACGCATGCATATCCTGGATCAAAAATTTAGAAACCATCCCATCGGAATGTTATCAGATTCCAGGCAGGTCAGGGGTCGCGGTACGGTATACTGCCCCTCTCACGTTTCAGGATCACGGCCAGTGCCCTCGTTGATGCTACCTATTCAAAGCGCTGCACTGTATCGGCGCTTATTACGCTACGTTGTCCCCTACCGCTGGGAATTTTTTGTCGCGATCGTCGCCATGGTCATCACAGCGGCCACAGAGCCCCTGCTGCCGGCACTACTCAAACCCCTGCTCGACATGAGCTTCGTTCACAAAGATCCGTTATGGATCCGTTGGGTTCCAGTGATGTTGCTCGGGTTGTTCATCGTACGCGGCATCGCCAATTTCGTGTCCAAATTTGCCATGAACTGGGTAGGCAACAAGGTCGTCATGGACCTGCGCAGCCAGATGTTCAATCGCCTCCTGCAACTGCCGGTACGTTATTTCGACGACCATCCCGCAGGAACGCTGATTTCGAAGCTGGTGTTTGACGCCAGTCAGGTCATGACAGCAGCCACTACGGTCGTCACCAACCTGGTCACCGATACCTTTGTTGTGATGGGACTGCTGGGATGGCTGGTTTATCTCAACTGGAAACTTACCAGCATCACTTTGCTGGCTGCCCCCCCTATTGCCTGGGTCATCAAAAAATTCAACTCCCGATTACGCAATGTCAATCGTGAGAGCATGAAAGCAATGGGCGGGATCACGACGGTACTGGACGAGTCGATTGGATGCCAGAAAGTCATCAAGGTCTTTGGCGGCGTTGCTGTAGAAACGGAACGCTTCCACGAAGCCAGCAATTGGGTACGCCGTCTCAACATGAAGCAGGCTGCCGCCAGTGCTGCCAATGTCCCCCTGGTTCAATTTTTTGCGGCACTGGCAGTCGCTGCCATCGTCTGGCTGGCAACGCTGCAAGTCAGCTCTGACGAGACCACAGTGGGGGGATTTGTATCGTTCATCACGGCCATGATCATGCTGCTCGCCCCCCTCAAGCGTTTGTCTGATATCAGCGAATCGCTGCAACGGGGGCTGGCCGCTTCAGAAAGCGTCTTTGAACTGATTGACCAAAACCCTGAAGAAGATTTGGGAACGGTTGTCCTGGAACGCGCCCAAGGCCATCTCCAATTCGAACATCTGTGCTTTGCCTACCCGCGCGGCAACCGCCATTCGCTCGACGACTTCAATCTCAGCATTCGTGCCGGCGAAACCGTTGCCCTGGTAGGTCAATCCGGGAGCGGCAAAACAACACTGGTAACGCTGATTCCACGCTTTTATTCGCCCACTTCAGGACGCATCCTGCTGGATGGGCATCCCCTGGCATCGCTGACCCTGACCAGCCTGCGCGCCAATATTGCCCTGGTCAGCCAGGACGTGGTGCTCTTTAATGACACCGTGGCCCACAACATCGGCTACGGCCCTTTACGGGGCGTGGCACTGGGCCGCATCCGCGCCGCGGCCAAGGCAGCCCACGCCCTGGAATTTATCGAACAATTACCGAACGGATTCGACACATTACTGGGTGAAAACGGTGCGCGCCTGTCGGGTGGACAACGTCAGCGTATCGCCATTGCACGCGCCATTTTGAAAGATGCGCCCATACTGATTCTTGATGAGGCCACTTCGGCCTTGGATAGCGAATCGGAACGCGCCGTACAGGCCGCCCTCGAAGCCTTGATGGTTGGACGCACCACGATTGTCATTGCCCATCGACTGTCCACCATCGAGAACGCCGACCGTATTGTGGTACTGCATGAGGGAAAGATCGTCGAACAAGGCAAGCATCACGACCTGCTCGAAAAAAATGGGTACTACACCCGTCTGCACCAAATGCAGCCGCTTACCGGCGCTTGAGCCACAGCTTGGCATAGCGGTAAAACGTAGTATGCGCATTGGAAACTGCCAGTAACAATCCCTGGCCCCCGTCCAGAAATCCACGGCGCAGCACATAGGTTCGAAAAAAAGCCCAAAGCCCATGGCCCAGGGCTTTCAATAAACCGGATCGCTCTCCCCTCTCGAAAGCCTGCAACGCCCCCAGGGTGGAATACCGATTGGCCTTGTCCAGCGCCTCTTCCAGGCTGGCATAGGTGTCATGCAACAACGGTTGCGTCAGGGTCCCCACCTGACCTGTGCTGACCAGACGCTCGTGCACCAGGTCATCAGAAAATCGCGCCTGTCCACGCCTGAACAGGCGTATGACGTGATCGGGCCACCAGCCACCGTGTCGCAGTGTGCGTCCACAGTAACGTGATGCCCGCGGAATACGATATACCGCAACAGCATCCGGTGCCTTCATCGCCACTTCGATTTCGGCCCTCAGTGCAGAAGTCACCTGCTCGTCGGCATCCAGCGATAACACCCAGTCACAAGAGGCCAGCGCCAGCGCCCGATTTTTTTGCGGCCCAAACCCTGGCCAGTCTGTAGCCACTTCCACGCGTGCGCCCAACGCTCTGGCAATTCCCACGGTGGCATCCGTACTGCCCCCATCGAGCACAATGCGCTCATCAGCCCAGGCTACCGACCTCAAACAGTCCCCAATCGATGATTCCTCATTTTTGGCAATCACAATGACCGAAAGTGTCATGAATAATAGCTCCGGTACCACGAAACAAATCGTTCGAGCCCTGTTTCCAGCGGCGTTTCAGGGTGATAACCCACAGCTTCTGCCAGGGCGGAAATTTCTGCAAAAGTTTCTGTCACATCGCCAGGCTGCATGGGCAAATATTGCCGGATGGCTTTTCTACCCAGGCAACGTTCCAGGGTAGCAATAAATATCTCGAGCGATACCGGGAGATGGTTGCCCAAATTATAAATACGCCAGGGCGCATCACTGCTGGCTGGATCAGGATGCTTCCGATCAAAGGCAGGATTGGTGCTGGCCGGTAGCGCTAACACCCGCACCATCCCCTCTACGATATCGTCGATATATGTGAAATCCCGGTGCATCTGCCCCTGGTTGAATACCTGGATTGGACTGTTCGCCAGAATCGCTTTGGTAAAAAGGGAATAGGCCATGTCAGGCCGACCCCAGGGTCCATAGACCGTAAAAAACCGCAACCCGGTTGTTGGCAAGCCAAACAGGTGACTGTAGGCATGTGCCATCAACTCATTGGCCCTTTTGGTGGCCGCGTATAAACTCACGGGATGATCAGCCGGATCGTGTTCGCTGAATGGCAAGCGGGTATTCGTGCCATAGACACTGGAAGTACTGGCGTAAACCAGATGTCTAATCTTGCGCTGGCGACATCCTTCCAGCACCTGGTTGAATCCGGTCAGGTTGGCATCCACATAGGCCTGTGGGTTTTCCAAGGAATAACGCACCCCGGCCTGGGCAGCCAGGTGAATGACATGCGAAAAATCGGCTTCTGAAAAAAATGCCGCCATCCTGTGTGCGTCGCCAATATCCAGGGCGTGGAAGCGAAAATCCGGCAAACCGGTCAAGCACCCCAGCCTGTCCCGCTTGAGCGTGACCTCATAATAATCATTCAGGTTGTCGATACCGATCACTGCATGACCATCCCGCAGCAATCGCCTGGCCACATGCATGCCGATGAATCCCGCGACTCCGGTGACCAGTATCTTCATGGGCAAATTTTAGCATGGGCGCCAACGCGGCTAGCCGTGGTTTGATGCACAGCCTAGAATGGCGGGATGCGCAAAATCCTGATCATCAAGACTTCCTCCCTGGGAGACATCGTTCACGCCCTGCCGGCCATTTCTGACATAGCACGCCATTGTCCCGAGATTGTCGTGGACTGGATGGTTGAAGAGTTTTTCACGGCGATTCCCGCACTTCACCCTGCGGTGCAGCGCATTATTCCGGCAGCCACCCGGCGTTGGCGCAAATCTCCATTTTCAAGAGAAACCTGGTATGAAGTGGCGTCCTTGCGTCGAATGTTGCGGGACAGATCCTATGATTTGACCATTGATTTGCAGGGTCTCATGAAAAGTGCAATGCTGAGCTGGCTGGTACCGGCACACCGGGTGGGCTATGCCTGGTCAAGCGCCCGAGAGCCTCTAGCCACCCTGGCCTACCAGGAGAAATTTGCTGTTCCCTGGACGCTTCATGCGGTAGAACGCAATCGTCTGTTAGCGGCACAAGCGCTGGGATATGTCCCGGAACCTGAAGCACGTTATGGGCTCAATCCACCAACCAGCGCCCCTGGCTGGGCACCGACCAAACCCTATGTCGTCCTGCTCCATGCCACCAGCCGCCCCCACAAGGAGTGGCCCGAACGGCACTGGATCGAACTTGGACGGCGCCTCCACGACCAGGGGTTAAGCGCCGTCATTCCCGGAGGCAGCAACCCCGAAAGAGCGCGTGCCGTGCGCCTGGCCAGCAGCATCCCGTCGGCCCTGGCAGCACCCGTCATGAATCTGGCAGAGCTTGCGGCACTCCTGGCCCACGCACGTTGTGTCGTTGGTGTAGATACCGGGCTATCGCACCTGGCAGTTGCACTCAATCGCCCGGTGGTGGCTATCTTCACTGCAACCCGTCCGGAAGATACCGGAGTTTACGGCAGTCCGCTCGCGGTAAATTGCGGCGGCAAAAAACAGAACCCATCGGTTGAAACGGTATTACAGGCACTGACACTTTCATGTTGACCACATTACGCGGTTACACGGTGTTGGCCTGGCTTTTGTTGCCGCTGGCCTTTGTACGCCTGTTGTGGCGCAGCAGGCACCAACCTGGGTATCGACATCATTGGAACGAACGGCTGGGGCGTTACCCGGTGCATGCAACACGCCCAGTCCTCTGGTTGCATGCCGTTTCGGTGGGTGAAACCCGTGCTGCTTCAGCCCTGATTCGGCTGATTCGCAAACAGTATCCGGAATTTCAACTGGTGCTGACCCATATGACTCCCACGGGCCGTGAGACGGCACCTGACCTGATTGGCACCGATGTCATACGCTGTTACCTACCCTACGATGTGCCTTTTGCCATCCATAGATTTCTCAAGCACTTCAGCCCCCGTCTGGGATTGCTGTTGGAAACCGAGCTCTGGCCCAATTTGATCAGTCTTTGTGCCGAGGCGCGCATCCCGCTGTTGCTGGTTAATGCGCGTCTATCCGAAAAATCAGCGGCGCGTTATCGCCGTTACCAACCCTTGACACGCGATATCCTCGCCCGACTTGCCTTGATCGCTGCACAAACGGAGAACGATGCGCAACGTCTTCGCAGTCTGGGTGCCCGTGAGGTCCTGGTCACCGGAAATCTTAAATTTGATACGGCGCAAGTACCCCTACCCGAGTCCGATTTGTCTTCACTGCGCGCCCTGATCGGCCCCCATCGATTTGTCTGGCTGGCTGCCAGCACCCGCCCCGGAGAGGAACGATTGCTCCTTGAACAGCTTCCTGGACTGAATTGTCCTGCCGGGCTTCTGATCCTCGTTCCACGCCACCCGCAACGTTTTAACGAAGTGGCTGCACTGTTGACCAGTCTTGGCATTCCTTTCATACGACGCTCGGAAAACCGTCACGTCCCGGCGGATGTGCAAGTATTACTGGGCGACAGCATGGGTGAACTCCAGGGCTACTACCAGATTGCCGATGTGGCACTCATCGGCGGCAGCCTGCTCCCCTTTGGTGGACAAAATCTGATTGAAGCGACTGCTGCAGGTTGCCCGGTCCTGATAGGCCCTCACACCTACAATTTCCTGGATGCTGCCGAATGGGCCGTTGCTGCAGGCGCCGCATTACGCCTGCAGCACGTTTCGGAATTGCTTACCGTACTTCCGGCCTTGTTACGGGATGAAGAACGTCGTCAGCGCATGGGCGTTGCCGGACGACAATTTACATTGCAACATCAAGGTGCCGCTCATAAAATTCTATCCCTGATCGAACGTTATCTACCCAAACCTTTATGAGCAAAGCCTTTACCCGAGAAGCCGATTCCGGACTCGAAGACGAACCTTCCGAGCCCACACCCGGCTTGCCCAAGGGAGCCCCCAACTACATTACTCCGGCCGGGCATGCCCGCTTATGCAATGAAATGGAATACCTGATCCGGGTCGATCGCCCCAAGGTTGTAGAGACGGTAGCGTGGGCCGCCTCCAATGGCGACCGTTCGGAGAACGGGGACTACATTTATGGCAAGAAACGTCTGCGCGAAATCGACAGGCGCCTGCGCTTTCTCACCAAACGCCTGGAAATTGCCCAAGTGGTTGACCCGGTCCTCCAGGCGGGGAACGACCAGGTTTTTTTCGGGGCCACGGTCACCGTCAACAATGAGTCTGGCGTACCGCAAACCTATCGCATCGTAGGAGTGGACGAAATCGATCCTGCGCGCGGACACATCAGCTGGATCTCGCCTCTGGCCCGGGCACTGCTCAAGTTACGCGAGGGAGACCTGGCCCGCTTTCAGAGTCCTGCGGGGCCTCGGGAGCTGGAAATCATGGAAGTCCGGTATGAGTCCGAGGCGCTTCCAGCCCGTTGAAACCTTTCAGGATCCTTCGGATCTAGAACTGAAACCGTACTGGCTGAAGCGCGTGGTGGAGGGGAGGAATGACCGTTTCGAACAGGGTTTCGGATCGCAACACACCGCTACTGTCCTGTTTCCAGTGAATGGCCTCCATTGCCGGCGCATCCCCTACGATGGCTAACAGGCAACCCCCTGGGGCGACCGCATCAAGGAAGGATTGCGGCATCACCGGAACAGATCCAGTCAGCACGATGACATCCCATTGTTCCCCGGAACGCCAGCCTCGTGCAGCATCACCCACTTCGACCAGGACGTTGTCATAACCACGAGCCTTCAGATTTCTGGCGGCCCCTGCGGCGAGTTCAGGGTGGATTTCCACGGTAGTCACTGCCGCAGCAAGTCGACTGAGCAAAGCCGCCATATAACCGCTTCCGGTCCCCACTTCCAGTACCCGGTCGGACTTTTTGATATGCAATTCCTGAATGAGGCGTGCCTCCATCTTTGGGGACAACATGGTTTCCCCCAACCCAAGCGGAATCTCCATGTCTACAAAGGCCAAACCTCGCCAGGCTTCGGGGACAAAATCTTCACGGCGCACTTCATAAAGCAGATCGAGTACCGTGGTGTCCAGTACTTCCCAGGGTCGAATTTGCTGCTCAACCATATTAAAGCGGGCTTGTTCTATATTCATGAGCACAATTCCATGGGGCTGAGACGGGGGACCTTATTGTACCAAACTCGACTGCCTTGTGAGCCCAAACAACCCATCGGAATAGTCTTGCCCTTGATCAAGATTGCGCCCCGGTTGCCGCAACCAAAATGCTGAATCAGGGTAAACTGGACGCGACTTTTGCAATACTGCAAACCCCTCTGAGACTTTTTCAAGGATATCCTGAATGAGGAGACTGACCAGCCGGCTCTATTTTTGGGTGTTGATTGCCATTCTGGCCGGTGCCACTTTTGGGTTTTTGGACCCCAAGGATGCCGTGGGGCTGAAACCCTTTGGTGACGGGTTCATCGCCTTGGTCAAAATGATGATTGCCCCAATCATTTTCTGTACCGTCGTACTGGGTATTGCGGGAGCGGGGGACATGAAAAAAGTGGGGCGGGTCGGCGGCAAGGCCCTGATCTACTTCGAAGTGGTATCCAGCCTCGCGCTCGCCATTGGTTTGATCGTCATGAACACGGTACAGCCTGGCAAGGGTTTCAATGTCGATCCGGCCAGCCTCGACCCCAAAGCAGTGGCCAATTATGCAAAAGCTGCGTCCGAACAGTCTGCAACCGACTTTGTGCTGCACATCATTCCCAAGACCATGTTTGACGCCTTTTCAGGCAATGGCGACCTGCTGCAAGTCCTGTTGGTTGCCATTCTCTTTGGTTGGTCTCTCAGTCACGTCGGGGCTGCCGGAGAATATGTCCATCGCCTGATCGTGGCAACGTCTCTGGCCCTGTTCGCGATGATGAACACCATCATGAAGCTCGCTCCCATCGGAGCCGGTGGGGCAATGGCCTTCACCATAGGGAAATACGGCGTGGGTGCGTTGGCACCGTTGATGTTCCTGATGGGCAGTTTTTATCTGACCTGTTTGATTTTTATCCTGTTGGTGCTGGGATCCATCAGTGCACTGGTTGGTTTCAACATTCTAAGATTTCTTTCATACATCAAGGAAGAACTGTTAACCGTTCTGGGAACTTCTTCCTCTGAATCGGCATTGGTCCCCTTGATGGACAAACTGGAAAAAGCAGGCTGTCCCAAGGCAGTGGTGGGACTGGTGATCCCGTCCGGTTATTCCTTCAACCTGGACGGAACCAACATTTATCTCACCATGGCAGCATTGTTTGTGGCCCAGGCGCTCAATATCGACCTCTCCCTGCAACAACAACTGAGTCTGCTTCTGGTCGCCATGCTGACTTCCAAAGGGGCTTCAGGGGTTACTGGAGCGGGTTTCATTACGTTAGCTGCCACGCTGGCCGTTGTCCCCTCCATCCCAATCGCGGGCCTTGCCTTGATCCTGGGCATTGACCGCTTCATGTCTGAAGCCCGCGCTATCACCAACTTCATTGGGAATGGTGTCGCCACTGTCGTGGTTTCCCGTTGGGAGAAGGAACTGGACTACGACAAGCTCAATCAAGCCTTGAAGGGTTAATCCTCGGAGTTACTGAATGAACGCTACCCCAAAATTTCTTGCCGAAACGGCCCAGGTCGACAAAGCTTCCGTCGCGGCTTTGCCACATTCCCGCAAAATCCACGTCACGGGCTCGCGTCCTGACATTCGTGTACCGATGCGTGAAATCAGCCAGTCCGATACGCCGGCTGCACTGGGTGCAGAAATCAACCCACCGATGACGGTTTACGATACCTCGGGGCCTTATACAGACCCTACCGTACGCATTGATATTCGTGCAGGCCTTTCCCCACTTCGTGAACCCTGGATTGCAGAACGGCAGGATACCGAATCCCTGAACGGCCCGAGCTCCAGCTATGGAATGGAACGACTGACAGACACGGCATTGGCCGCAATGCGCTTTCAACTCCATCGCCAACCTCGTCGCGCACTGCCTGGGAAAAATGTCACCCAGATGCATTACGCGCGACAAGGCATCATTACTCCCGAAATGGAATTCATTGCCATCCGCGAAAATTGCCGGCGCAGGGAGATGATCGACACAACCAAGCGCCAGGGAAACGCCATAGCGCGCCTCCTCGGCACCCAACATGCGGGAGATCCATTGGGTGCACTCATTCCCGAGCTGACGACTGCGGAATTCGTACGCGATGAAGTGGCGCGTGGCCGCGCCATCATCCCGGCCAATATCAACCATCCCGAGTCCGAACCCATGATCATCGGCCGAAATTTTCTGGTCAAGATCAACGCCAACATCGGCAACTCAGCGGTCAGTTCGGGAATCCAGGAAGAGGTCGAAAAAATGACCTGGGCCATCCGTTGGGGTGGCGATACCGTCATGGATCTTTCCACAGGTAAAAACATCCATGAAACCCGTGAGTGGATCATCCGTAATTCACCAGTGCCCATCGGCACCGTCCCGATCTACCAGGCACTGGAAAAGGTGGAAGGACGCGCGGAGGAACTGACCTGGGAGATATTCAGGGACACGTTGATCGAGCAGGCTGAACAAGGTGTGGATTACTTCACGATCCATGCCGGCGTTCGCCTGGCGCATATTCCCATGACGGCCTCGCGCATGACCGGAATCGTGTCACGCGGCGGCTCCATCATGGCCAAATGGTGCCTGTCCCACCATCGTGAAAGTTTTCTGTACACCCACTTCGAAGATATCTGCGAGATCATGAAAGCCTATGATGTCAGCTTTTCACTGGGTGACGGTCTGCGTCCCGGTTCGATCTATGATGCCAACGACGAAGCGCAGTTTGCCGAACTCAGGACCCTGGGCGAATTGACGGAGGTTGCCTGGAGACATGATGTTCAAACCATGATCGAAGGTCCGGGCCATGTGCCGATGCATAAGATCCGCGAGAACATGGATCTCCAACTCAAACTGTGCCATGAAGCCCCGTTTTATACCCTTGGCCCCCTGACCACGGACATCGCTCCGGGTTATGACCACATCACCTCTGCTATCGGCGCCGCCATGATCGGTTGGTATGGCACCGCCATGCTGTGCTATGTCACCCCCAAGGAACACCTGGGGCTGCCTGACAAGAATGATGTCAAGGATGGCATCATGGCTTACAAGATTGCTGCTCATGCTGCCGATCTTGCCAAGGGACACCCTGGCGCCCAAATGCGTGATAATGCGCTTTCCAAGGCACGTTTCGAATTTCGCTGGGAAGATCAATTCAATCTGGGCCTTGATCCGGACAAGGCTCGTGAATTTCACGACGAAACCTTGCCTCAGGAAGGGGCCAAGCTCGCTCATTTCTGCTCCATGTGCGGCCCCCACTTCTGCTCCATGAAGATTACCCAGGATGTCCGGGATTATGCGGCGCGCCAGGGGGTTACTGAAGATGAGGCTCTGG
>JAGWPH010000122.1 GCA_028870615.1 Betaproteobacteria bacterium | reverse complement strand
TTCGGTGGGTTACGGTCAGAAATATTCCAACGAGATCATCGGCAAGGTCCACAGCATCGGCAACAACCTTGGGCTGCCGGGCCCCGCGCTGAAAGATACTTTATTGGGCCTTGAAGAAGACGTGAAGGAAGACACGGGAGTTGATGTGCGTTTTCCGGTCGATGTTAAAGGTGCCGAGGTCCTCCTGATCACGCCTTCGGCAGACTTTTTTTCCGAACCCCATATTGATAGCCTGATCGGGTATGCCAAGGTGTTTCATGCCAGCGGAATCTCCTGGACGTTATCTTCCATGGGTTCTGAAGCCGGAAACTTCGGCATATTCATTGGCAACTATGACCAGTTGCGCAAGATTGCCATGCGCATTCGCGAGGCGGCACTGGAACTGGGCGTCAAACGCATTGTGGTGGGGGAGTGTGGTCACGCGTGGCGCGTGGCCTACAGTTTCTGGAATACGCTTACCGGCATAGGTGCCGGCGCCGACGACCCGTTTGCCCTTCAGCTGCAAAAACAGCTGGATTTACGCTACCGGCAACCCATGCATATCTGCGAATTTACCTGGGACTTGATTGAACGCAATGCGTTGCGCTTCAACAAGGAAGCCAATGATCAATACGTCGTTACGTTTCATGATTCATGCAATGTGGCGCGTGGTTCGCGTATGGGGGAGTTTGCCGGCGGCCAGTTCGAGATTCCGCGCAGCATCATCCGTGCCGTGGCCAACCATTACGTTGAAATGGCGGATAACACCATTCGCGAAAAAACATTCTGTTGCGGGGGCGGCGGCGGATTGCTTACCGATGACTTGATCGACCTGCGTGTCAAAGGGGCTTTGCCGCGTATGGAGGCCCTGCAGGAAGTGGTGGACCTGCATGGCGTCAATTTCATGGCCACGATCTGTGCAATTTGCAAGGCGCAGTTCAGCAAGGTGCTGCCTTACTACAAGTTCGACCGACGTCTGGTGGGCGGGGTTCATCAGTTGGTCAGCAACGCCATCGTTCTTGGCGAAACCCATTAGCACAAATTCATTGACCGGAGACATGTCATGTCAGACAAGATCGAGCAGGGTGACACCAAACTGACTTTCCGTCGCTACAAGGACGGAGACAGTGCGACGCATTCACTGCACGACAAAATCCTGCAAGCCAGTTATTCCCATAAGTGCCCCACTTATATCCAGTCCACCCCTCCTTGTCAGGGCAGTTGCCCTTCCGGAGAGGATATTCGCCGCTGGCTGCAGATTGCCCGCGGTATGGAAAAACCACCAGTGGGCATGCCGTGGCAGGAATTTGCCTGGCGTGTTTTAACCGAAGCCAATCCGTTTCCCTCGGTGATGGGTCGGGTGTGCCCTGCGCCCTGTGAGACGGGTTGCAATCGCAACGAAGTCGAAGACCATGTGGGGATCAACTCGGTGGAGCATTTTCTGGGGGAATATGCGGTTGCCAACAATCTCAAATTCAAGGCTCCAGAAACCACCACCGGAAAACGCATCGCTGTCATTGGCGGCGGACCCGCCGGATTGTCCTGCGCCTATCAACTGGCCCTGAAAGGGCACGCCGTGACCATTTTCGACGAGCATCCCCATCTGGGCGGCATGATGCGCTACGGGATCCCGGGCTTCCGGACCCCGCGCGCCGTGTTGGATGCTGAAATTCAGCGCATTCTGGACCTTGGGGTCGAGACCCGTCTCGAATGTCATATTGGCAAGGACGTCACCCTGGAACAGATTCGCACAGGGTTTGATGCCGTGTTTTTGGGGATGGGGGCCCAATCGGGCCGCGCCCTGCCAACGCCTGACAGCGAAGCTCCCAATGTGGTCACGGCCACGGCGTTTCTCAAGGCATTCAATGACGGGCGTCTGAAATATGTAGGCAAGCGGGTCGTGGTGGTGGGCGGTGGCGATACGTCAATCGACGTGGCCACGGTGGCAAGACGGCTGGGGCATATCGAAAACGCCAAACCCGTGGACACCGAGCGCGCCATTGCCGGACGCATGGCCCATGATGTGGCGGAAATCTCGGCCAAGCAGGGGGCCGATGTCACGCTGACTTCCGTGTTTTCCATAGACAAAATGCAGGCCAACAGGCATGAAATCGAGCAAGCCATGGCGGAAGGCATTGACATCCGCGGCGGCCTCGTGCCTGTCGGGATCGTGCGCGGCAGCGATGGGCGAGCCACAGCCCTGCGCGTGATGCAATGCCAGGCAAAATTCGTGGGCGGTAAACTGGAAATCAATCAGGTGGAGGGCAGCGAGGAAGCCATTCCAGCAGACCTGATCGTCTCTGCCATCGGCCAGGCCGTGGACTTTTCCGGACTTGAGGAGTTTGACAACGGCCGCGGCGCAGTGAGTGCGGACAAGAACTACCAGGTTCAGGGCAAACCAGGAGTCTATGCTGGAGGCGATGTGATTCGACCGCACTTGTTGACCACCGCGATCGGACATGGGGCCATTGCTGCTGAGGGGATTGAACGTTATCTCGCGGGAGAAGAACCCGAAAAACGTCCAAAAATCGATGTCCATACCTTTGACCTGATGCGCAAGATGGTGGAATCCGGATTGTCCATTGAACCCGTCACCGAACCGATCTGGGGGACGGACAGTGCCCCGGTGGTTCACAACTATGATAACCGCTCGGGACGTTACGTGATTACCCATGAGGAGTTGTTTTTGGGCCATTTCGGGTACGTGGCACGCAACAAGCGCGCGGTGACCACGCTCACCAGGGAGAGTGCGCTGGGAAATTTCGATGAGCGCTTACATTGCCTGTCGGAAGCCCAAGCCGTGGCTGAAGCCAAACGCTGTATGAGTTGTGGGATGTGTTTCCAATGTGACAACTGTGTGGTTTATTGTCCCCAGGTGGCCGTGTTTCGGGTCCAAAAATCCAAGTCCACGGTAGGCCGGTATGTGGATACCGACTACACCAAATGCATTGGTTGCCATATTTGTCACGATGTCTGTCCCACCGGGTATATCCAGATGGGGCTGGGCGAGTAGGTGAATCCCTCATGAAACCCTGGGTGATGATGCTACTGTTACTGACGTTGGCAGATCCGCTGGTGGCTGCGGTAAGCGTGCCGGACCTCGATATTGGCCAGGGGGGGCATTGTGTGGATGATCCCCGGTTCATGCGGCTCAATCACATGAAACTCATGTTGCACCAGCGCGACGAGACCGTACACCAGGGCATTCGCGGCGGGAAGTACAGTCTGGCAGGTTGCGTGGATTGTCATGCCAGCAAAAAAAACCACAGCGTGCTGGGAACCAACCAGAATTTCTGCCAGGGCTGTCATGTCTATGCCGCCGTCAAAATAGACTGCTTCGAATGCCACTCCAGTGAGCCACGCAAGATGTCGGGGACGCAGCTGGGATTGGTGCCGGCAGGGGGACGCTTGAAATGAGCTGCAACCGCAACAACCAGCGGCGTCAATTCCTGTCCAAAGGCGCCGCCTTGGCTGCGGCTGTCACCATCGCTCCGGGGCTGATGCTATACGACTTTGCACGCGCACGGCCCGCCGGAGAACCGGCTTCCAGTGCCGTGCGCTGGGGCATGTTGATTGATGCCGGTCAATGCGAGAGCGGATGCGACGCCTGCGTGAGCGCTTGTAATCGGGAAAACGGTCTGTCAGGGAGGACCCTGCCCACAGACCCTCAATGGATACGAAAACTGGAGCTGCAGCAGGAAGGCACGGGGCGCAAGGTTTCCCTGCCCATGATGTGCCAGCATTGTGCCGAACCGCCCTGTGTTGAGGTATGCCCAACCGGCGCTTCCTTCAAGCGGGCGGATGGCATTGTGCTGGTGGACAAGCACCTTTGTATTGGCTGCCGGTATTGCATGATGGCCTGCCCTTATAAGGCGCGTTCCTTCGTGCACGAGCCGGTGGTGGATCATTCCGGCGCCACGCCGCGCGGACGGGGCACTGTGGAAAGTTGTACGCTCTGCGTTCATCGTGTTGATCAGGGCGTGGCGCCGGCCTGCGTGGAAGCCTGCGCCAAGGAAGGACACCAGGCCATTCTGTTTGGAAACCTCAATGATCCGGAAAGCGCGATCTCAAAGCGTCTTCAAAGCGTAACATCGGTGAAACTGCGTGCAGACCTTAACCTTGATCCGGGTTTTTCCTTTGTGGGGTTATAGCCGCGATGCACAACAGAACATTTGCCCAGATTGAAATCCGTTATTTCTACCTGCTGCTGGCCGCCGGATTACTGACGGTATTTGGCGGATTGATGGCTGCGCACTGGATGGAATCGCGGGGGCACATCGTCAGCGGCATGAACAACCAAATCGTTTGGGGGTTGCCTCATGTATTTGCCATTTTCATGATCGTTTCGGCTTCAGGTGTACTCAATGTGGCCTCTGTGGGATCAGTGTTCGGCCGTCATGTGTACAAAGCCAGGGCCCCTCTGGCCGGGCTGCTCTCGATTGCGCTGCTGGCCGGTGGGTTGGCGGTCCTGATGCTGGATCTGGGGCGTCCGGACCGGATCATCG
>JAGWPH010000121.1 GCA_028870615.1 Betaproteobacteria bacterium | reverse complement strand
TGCCAGCCGCCCACGGTGCCGGCAACGGTGTTGGCAGCCCATGGACCGCGCATGGGAATACGCTTCATGCCGCGCTTGTGATAAGCGTCAATGGTGGCGGCAGCGGCCGCACCGCCACAGGCACTGATCGCCAGGGGGGATCCATTGGGCGGCAGGATCACCCAGAACCCGTCGCCACCGATGCTGTTCATATGGGGGTAGACCACGGCAATGGTGCTGGCTGCCGCGACCATGGCCTCGATTGCGTTACCCCCCTGACGCAGAATGTCGAGGCCGGCCTGAGCTGCCAAGGCATGCGGGGCGGTGACCATGCCCCGGGTGCCCAATGCAGTTTGCAACATGAATGCCCCTTAAATGTATTGGCGTTTTTTACGCAAAGGTTTCAGAACCACGAAGGCCAGTAAGGCAGCCAAGATGTCCAGGGTGATCACCACGCCAAACACCGGGATCCAACTGCCCGTCGCTTCGTGCAACTGGGCCGCCATGGGGCCACCCAGCACTGATCCCACACCTTGCGCCATGTACAGAAACCCGTAATTCGTCGTAGCGTGCCGCTCACCAAACGTGTCCGTCAGTGTCGATGGAAAAAGTGAAAAAATCTCGCCCCAGCCAAAGAACACCACTCCCGAAAGCAAAACGAATAGCACCGGATCATCGCGAAACTGCAGCCAGGCAAACATGGCGATCCCCTCCAGCATGAAGGCGATGAACATGGTGTTTTCGCGCCCGATGTTGTCCGAGACCCAGCCAAAGAAGGGGCGTGTCAACCCGTTGGTGATGCGGTCCACCGTCAGGGCCAGGGGCAGGGCCGCCATCCCCATGACGATTAAGGAGGCAACGCCGAAGTCACGGGCAAATGCTGCCGTCTGGGAAATCACCATCAGCCCGGAGGTGGAAAGCATGGTCATCATGACAAACATCAGCCAGAACACCGGGGTTTTCAGCATCACAGCCGGGGACACGCCCGGAAGTTCTTCGAGGTGACCGGTGATAATCGCATGCCGCTCACGGGGCGGACGCTTCAGGCCCTGTGCTGCCAGCAGCCCGACCGTAGAAAAGATCAGGCCAAACGTCCAGAGTGTGGATTGGTACCCCCGTTCTGCAATGCTGGCCGAGATGGGAATCGTCGTCAGAATTGCCCCGAAGCCATAGCCTGCAGCCACCATACCGACAGCGAAGCCGCGTCGATCGGGAAACCATTTGACCATCTGGCTGACAATCCCGATATATACGATGCCTGTTCCCACACCGCCAAATAGCCCATAGGTCAGATACAACTGGGTGATCGTGGTGGCATTAGAGGCCAGCAGCCAGCTCAAACCCGTCAATAGAATACCCACAGAAATCAGGAATCGGGGGCCAAATCGATCCACCAGAAACCCCTGCGCGGGAGACAGAAATGTCTGCAATACAATCAGGATTGAAAAAGTCACCTGAATTTCGGGAAGCTTCACCGCTAATGCACCCATCAGCGGCTTGGTGAATAAGGTCCAGGTGTATTGCGGACTGGATATTGCCATCATGCAGATGACTCCCAATACCAACTGAAACCACCGCTCTCCCCCACCCGAGGGGGGTTGGGTATTTGCCATGGGTCGCTCCTTAGAAAAAAGTGGGGTCTGACCCCCTCGTAAAGTAACATCTGTCCAGAAGCACAGCAATGATCGTGCCAATACGCGATTCAGGGAGTAGCGCAGGGTCGGGTCGTGAATCCTGTAGAATACCGCGAATATGCTGTCCGTCTCTCACCTGACCTGCCAAAGGGGCGAACGGGTCCTGTTTCAGGATCTCAGTTTTGAATTGCCCGAAAGCCAATGGCTCCAGATTGCTGGAGCTAATGGCGCTGGAAAAACCAGCCTGTTGCGCATCCTCTGTGGCCTGGCGGAACCCGTGGCGGGCCGCGTGACCTGGAACGGCAATGCCGTGCGGGAGAATCCGGAGGCCTACCACGCCAACCTGCTCTACCTGGGTCACCAGGGCGCGCTCAAGGAAGAATTGACCCCACTGGAAAATCTCGCATTGAGCCTCGGTATGGAGGGGTTTGCCGTATCGGAAAATACAGCCCTGGCGGCGTTGCACCCCTTTGGGTTACAGGGACGGGAGTACCTGCCGGTACGGTTCCTTTCTGCAGGGCAACGACGCCGGGTGTTGCTGTGTCGCCTGCTGTTGCGCCCTGCCCGCCTGTGGATACTGGATGAACCCTATACCGCGCTCGATGCGCATGCCGTGGACTTTTTATCCAGTCTGATCGAAACACATTTATCCCGGGGTGGGAGTGCCGTCCTGACCAGCCACCAATCCTTGTCCCTTTCCCCTGGCCTGTGCATTACCCTATGAACGGCCTTCTCTATCCTTTCCAACAGTCGGTGCGGCGCGACTTGCTGCTGGCAGCGCGTCACAAAACCGAAATCATCACTGCCCTGTTCTTCTTTGTCATCGTGGTCAATCTGTTGCCGCTCGGCATCGGACCGGACCCCGACCTGCTACGCAAGATAGCTCCCGGCGCGTTGTGGATTGGCGCCCTGCTGGCGACATTGCTGGGATTGCAGCGCCTGTTTGCGCCGGACCATGCCGATGGAACCCTGGAACAGATGGCCTTGTCTCCTCAGTCGTTTACCTTGCTGGTAGCGGGGAAAATCCTGGCCCACTGGTTGGTGGCGGGGCTGCCCGTGGTCCTGATCGCTCCCGTACTGGGGTTGCAGTTTGATCTGTCTGGTCGCGGCCTGCTGATCCTGACTGTGTCCTTGTTGCTGGGGACGCCTATCCTGTCGCTGATTGGTGCCGTGGGAGCTGCCCTGACGCTTGGTGTGCGCGGAAGTGGTGCACTGTTGTCACTGCTGATCCTGCCGTTGTACATTCCCGCTCTGATTTTTGGAGCAGGTGCCGTGGAAGCCGATCTCGCCGGATTGGGCCCCGAGGGACATTTGTCCCTTCTGGCCGCCCTGTTGGTTGTCAGCACTTTTTTTGCACCGTGGGTTACCACGGTCGCGTTGCGCGTTGCGCTGGAGTAAGTGGATGAATCATTCCCTGGTCAACTGGTTCAAATTTGCATCGCCCGCCTCGTTCTATCCGTTGGTGGGACGGCTGATCCCCTTCTTTGCCACAGCAGCCGCGATACTGACGATTGCCGGTCTGTGGGTCGGCCTGGCGGTGGCACCCACGGATGCCCAGCAAGGCGAAGGTTATCGCATCATTTTCGTGCACGTCCCGGCCAGCTGGATGTCCATGTTTATCTATTGCGTGATGGCGTTCTGGGCCGCGTTGGGCCTGGCCTTCAACACCCGCCTGTCGGGTATGATGGCCTCGGCCCTGGCCCCCACCGGGGCCTTGTTTGCTTTCTTATCGCTATGGACTGGCGCTTTGTGGGGGAAACCCATGTGGGGAGCCTGGTGGGTGTGGGATGCGCGCCTCACCTCGCAATTGATCCTGTTCTTTTTATACCTGGGGTTCATCGCACTGCAAGCGGCTATTGACGACCCGCGCCGCGCCGACAAGGCCGGGGCCATCCTGGCCCTGGTCGGGGTGATCAATGTCCCCATTATTTATTTCTCGGTGCAATGGTGGAACACCCTGCACCAGGGTGCCTCTGTATCCATAACCAAAGCGCCCAGCATGGCGCATACCATGCTGCTGGGCATGCTGCTGATGGCTTTGGCTTTCTGGGCCTACACCATCGCCGTAGCCCTGATGCGGGTGCGTTGCATCATTCTGGAACGCGAACTGACTAGCGAGTGGGTGAAAAAAAATGCAATGGAATAGCTTCAATGATTTTCTGGCGATGGGCGGATATGCCTTCTATGTATGGGGCAGCATCGGCGCCTGTGTTCTGGGCATGGGAATCGAGGTCTGGATGCTGAAACTGCGGCGACGTGCCATTTTGGCCCGGCTACTGCGCAAGGAATTGACGCAATGAAACCACGTCACAAACGACTCCTCCTGATCGTTGGGGCCCTGGCTGTCCTCGGCATTGCCACGGCACTGGTCCTCAATGCATTCCGCAGCAATCTGGTGTTTTTCTACACGCCCACCCAGATCGCGAATGGCGAAGTCCCAAAAAACACAGCCTTCCGGATCGGTGGCCTGGTCAAGGCAGGCTCTCTCACACGTGACGGGATCACCTCCCGTTTTGTGGTCACTGACACCGCAAAGGATGTCACCGTTACCTACAGTGGCATCCTTCCCGACTTGTTCAGGGAAGGCCGCGGCATGGTCGCTCAAGGCAAACTCGGCAATGATGGGCAATTTGTGGCCACCGAAGTGTTGGCAAAGCACGACGAAAATTACATGCCGCCTGAAGCCAAGGATGCGGTGAATCAGGCACAGAAAGCTGCCAAAACGCTCAAACCCTGATCCTTAGGGTTGTATCTGGCTGATGCTGACCTCTATGCCGCGCGTGCCAGGCTTGACGGGCAGACTAGCCCCCACCAGGTCACCGCTGCTGGGAGTGGCATTGCCTGACTTCGATACCCGCACCTCCACCCGCACCAGACTGGCTGACGACAAGTTGAACTGTGGGCTCATGGCCATGGCGTCGGTCAACTCAAATTCCAATGGCAACTGACTGACAGTCGTCTTCAAAACGGCGAGCGGCATGCGTGGACCCTGCACCGCCCGGGCAAAGAGATACACCGTATCCGCAGGTGCCGTTTTGCCCTTGAGTGACGGGTCCAGCACCACCCTACCGGCAACAGCACTGGAAGCGCCATTGGCTTGCGGACGGGTTGGGCCCGTGGCCAGTTGGAACTTGTCTTCAGCCAGGGGAGGCAACTTGATCTGGGCCCTTGCGATGTTCAGGTTTTCCAGCACAAAACGGGCATCCTGTGAACCGGGTTCCAGAAGAGGCATCAGCTTTTCCCAAACGACGGCGGCCTTGCGGTAATTTTTGTCGGCAAAAGCAAAGCCCCCTGACAGAAACAATCCCTTCGCATTCCCCGGCTCCAGCTTCAGGGCTTTCTCAACCCAGGAGCGTGCCTGCAACATGCCCTGATCCTGCCCGGAGGAGGCCAGGGCCTCTGCATAATCCACCATCAGCTGCGGATCGTCATTGATCTGCTTGGTCAGATGTCCAAATGCCTCGACCGCTTCTTTGGGGCGGTCAATGTTCATGTAGGAACGGGCCAGCATGGTCCAGCCCTCCGGGTTGTCCGGATTTTTGGCCAGCTTGGCGGCGAGTGATGCCACCATGGCACTGATCTGTTGTTCTGCAGCTTGGGAAGATTGCTGCTGGGGATTGAGCATTTCGGGGCGGCCGTGCCAGACATAGAGGGCGGCTACGGCCACAGGAATGAGTGCCAGGATTCCAATGGCCAGATTGCGTCCATGGGTGTAGTCGGTAACCTCAGGCGCCGTCGCCGTATCTTCCAGCAGGCGGCGCTGAACTTCATCGCGAGCCTGCGTGTAATCAGTATCTTCCAGGCTGCCTTCCTGATGTTCGGCATCCAGTTCTTTCAACTGATCGCGATAGACCGCTGTATTGAGTGTCTTGCGGTTGTCACTGACCCCCGATTGCCGACGCAGCAGAAAGTAAAACAGGATAACGAGCACCAGTACGGTCAACAGACCGGCGGCAATAAGGAATGAAGTCATGATTTATCGCGCAGCAGCGCCTCGGCTTTTTGTTTTTGTTCAAGAGAGAGCGGCGTGTCGGGACTCTGTAAGCTCCGCCGGCGCAGGAACCATGCAAGCAATCCAACAGCCCCGACAAGAAACAGGAAGGGGCCAAACCACAGTAACCAGGTGGTGGGTTTAACCGGAGGCCGGTAACGCACGAAATCACCGTAGCGCGTCACCATGAATTCCATCACTTCCTGATCAGTTTTGCCCTGCCGAATCTGGGCCCGTATCTCACGGCGCAAATCTTCCGCGAGGTCGGCGCGCGAACCCGCCAGGGATTCGTTTTGACACACCAGGCAGCGCATCTCTTCGGCAATTTTGATCAGACGTTGTTCGACGACTTCGTCTTCCGCCAGCGGTTTGGCTTCATTGGCGTGCAGCCCCAGGGGCAGGCACAACATCACCAGCAGGATCCATCGCTTCATTTTTGCAACTCCGCAATCAACGGCAAAATGGTTTGTTGCAGCGCTTCGGACGTGACTGGGCCAATCTGTTTGTAACGAATCATTCCCGTCTTGTCGATGACGTAGGTTTCAGGTACGCCGTACACGCCGTAATCGATCCCCACGCGGCCATCAGCATCCACCACCGTAAGCGTGTAAGGATCTCCATAATCACGGAGCCATTTCTGGGCATCAGCAGGCTGGTCCTTGTAGTCCAGGCCGACCAGCGGCACGGTGTGGGTGCGTAAAAACTTGAGCAGCAACGGATGTTCTTCACGACAGGAAACGCACCAGGAGGCCCACACATTGAGCATCCAGACCTGTCCCTTGTAGGCCGTAGGCGTAAATGTTTTACCGTTGCCCTGCAACTGCGGCAGCACAAAGTTGGGCGCAGGGTGATCGATCAGGGGCGAGGGGACCAGGTGCGGATCCCGGCTGAGCCCCACCGCCATGAACGCCACCAGCCCCGCAAAGGCCAGCAACGGAATGAGAAACCACGGATTGAAACGCTTCATGCTGCGCGCTCGCGCTCCTGAGGTGCCCGCACGCGATAACGCCGGTCGGATGCGGCCAGCGCACCTCCCAGAGCCATCAGTATGCAACCACCCCAGATCCAGTTGACGAAGGGCTTGTAATACACCCGCACACTCCACGCGCCGTTGTCGAGAGGCTCGCCCAACGAAACATACAAATCGCGATCCAGACTGGAGTGAATGGCGGCTTCTGTCATGGGCATGGGTGAGGAGAAGTAAGTGCGTTTTTCCGGCTCCAGACGGCCTTCAATCTGGCCATTACGGCCATAGGTGACCATCCCGCGCATCGCGTTGTAATTGGGGCCCGGCACCTGTTCCACGCCAATCAGTCGAAATGTGGTCCCCGCCAATGTGATGGTATCGCCTGGTCCCATGCGCACATCCCGTTCCAGTTCATATCCTTTGATGAGTGTGACGCCAATAACAAATACAGCCAAGCCAAGGTGGGCAGTCTGCATGCCCCAAAACCACAAGGGAATGGTTGGCACCTTGCGCCAGGACCAGATCTGCCGTGCCACACCAAGCGCCACCCAGGTGGCTACCGCAATTCCCAGAGCAGACAGGGGGGAAAAACCACCCATCAGGATCGGCACCAGAATGCCCACAATGACGGCGACGGCGATATCAACCCGAATGGTTTTAAACACTTGTTTCAATTCGGAGCGCTTCCAGTGCGCTATGGTGCCAACAGGCAGGACCAACAGCAGCAGAATCATGATCGGTGCGAAAACGGCATTGAAGTAAGGCGGGCCTACTGATAATTTTCCCAGGTTGAGGGCATCAATCACCATAGGGTAAATCGTGCCCAACAGTACAGAACCTGCCGCCACTACCAGCAATACATTGTTGAGGAGCAGGAACGATTCTCGCGAGATCAATTTGAATCGCCCGCCCTCCTTTACTGAGGGAGCGCGCCAGGCAAACAGGCTAAGTGACCCCCCAATGACCAGCGCCAGAAACACCAGCACAAAAATACCGCGTTTTGGATCGGAAGCAAATGCATGGACCGAAGTCAGCACCCCGGAACGTACGATGAAGGTTCCCAAGAGCGACAATGAAAACGCTGTGATAGCCAACAATACGGTCCAACGCTTGAAAGCCCCTCGTTTTTCCGTGACCACCAGCGAATGAATCAGCGCCGTCCCCACCAACCACGGCATGAAGGAAGCATTTTCCACCGGGTCCCAGAACCACCAGCCGCCCCAACCCAATACATAGTAGGCCCAGCGCGAACCAAAACAAATACCGAGCGTCAGGAAAACCCAGGCCGCCAAAGTCCAGGGACGGGACCAGCGCGCCCAGGTCGCATCGAGCTTGCCGGAAATCAATGCAGAGAGCGCAAAGGCAAATGCCACTGAAAACCCCACGTAGCCCATGTACAACATCGGGGGGTGGTAGACCAGACCGGGATCCTGCAACAACGGATTGAGGTCGCGCCCTTCCAGCGCCGCCGGAAACAATCGATCAAAAGGGTTGGAAGTGAGCAGGATAAATAGCAGAAACCCAAAAACAACAAGTGCCAGCACACCCAGTACGCGCGCCACGATGGGATCGGGCAAACGCCGCGAAAACAGGGCCACAGCTGCGGTCCATCCCGCCAGCATCAGCACCCACAACAGCAGCGATCCTTCATGTCCTCCCCATACGGCCGAGAACTGATATTGCATGGGCAGCTTTGAGTTGGAATGCTCACTGACATACAGGACAGAGAAATCATTGTGCAAAAAAGCCCAGGCAAGGCAGGCAAAAGCGGTGATGATCGACAGGAACAGCATCAGCGCCGTGGGCCGTGCCAAGCCGATCCAGACTGCTATCCCTTTCTGTGCACCAACAAGAGAAAAGAAGGCCAATGTAGCAGACAGAACCAACGCGAGAATCAGTGCAAAATGACCAAGTTCAGGAATCATTCGTTAACCTTCAACGTAGCAATTTTCAGGAAAGTCCGTAAGTGTACATCAGCCGGGAATATAATGGCCTTTTCAGGTCAGCGGCCTTTTTGAAACCCAGGAGGTTGTCATGTTCAAGCACATTCTCATCCCTACCGATGGATCCGAGTTGTCCCGCAAAGCCGTCGCGGGCGGACTAGAAATCGCCAAAGCGCTCGGGGCCCGGGTTACCGCCTATACTTGCGTCGTGGAATATCTGCCCATGACGGAATTTGCGGTGGAAACGCCGCAAAACGTCATGGACCAAATCGAAGCCGAAGCCGACCAACATCTCAAAAAATTTGCCGAAGACGCCAAAGCCGCTGGGGTTGTTTTCGACACAGCCAAGAGTACGGAATATTCACCCTATACCGGCATCATCAACACCGCCCGGTCAAAAAAATGCGACCTGATCATGATGGCGTCGCATGGCCGTCGTGGGCTTGCCGGGCTGTTGCTGGGCAGCGAAACTCAAAAAGTACTGACCCACTCCGAAATTCCGGTGCTGGTATACCGCTGAATCACTGCTGGATTGGTCCCTGGGGAACCGCAGGCACCGCATGCCAGGGCTCGGGGCACTGCGGGACGTAAGGGTAGTAACCTTTGGCAGAGTCGCAGTAAAACCAGCTCTGGGACGTCTGGGGCGCACCGAGGTAAGTGGTCCCTTGTGGAGACACTGGAGGCTCCGGCTGGTTGACCACAACCGTGGTTGGGTACGGATTGTAGTAGCTATACCCCACCCCCCAAGGATAGGGGTTATAGAAAGGATATCCTCCGAAAGCCCAGGCGCCATACCCCATGCCCATGCCCAAGCCGAGTCCGAGACCCCATCCCCAGTCACCACGATACCAGGGCCCGCCGCCGCCCCAATACCAGCCACCCCAATACCCCCTGCCACCGTTCCAATACCGTCCCCCATAACCCCCATACCCACCATGGTAGCCACCACCTCCCGCAAAATGACCTCCCCCCATTGCCCCATGGCCGCCGCCACCGTGTCCGCCGCCACCGCCATGGCCTCCGTCGGCTGCAGCGGGAAGTGCCGCCCCCAGTCCGAAGGAAAGCAGAGCCAATACGGCTGTTCTGCGAAGTAAAATCGGTACGTTCATAGTGACGGTCTCCAGGAAAACAGCGTTACTTCAATAGTCCGTACTGGAACTGCCGTGACCCATGGGGCCACAATGGCCTTCATGCTCCATCATGCCGTGTTCGGTCATGCCCCATTGGTAGGA
>JAGWPH010000120.1 GCA_028870615.1 Betaproteobacteria bacterium | reverse complement strand
TGTGATAGCGCGTCCTGCGCCTGGTGGATGGGCAGGCTGCCATCAAACAAAGGATGCGGCAGCCTAGCCGCACGTGCAGCTTGTTGCTGAGGGGTTAGTGATGGAGGCAAGCGGGTCAATATTCAAACAACTGGAAACGCTCGTTTCGGTCACCGGCGCGGGCCCCTGTCCACAGCAATCGCCAGCCCGCAGGGATTGCAAATGATTCCTGGGGACGGGACTGCACCAGCCACAAATGGCAACGGGTGTGCGTGCCCAATTCCAGGCGCTGGGTACGAATGTTCAGAAAGTAGTAGAGCAGTCCGCGCTGCGGTTCACCCAGTCCGCTACTGGCCATGCAACCTGCATGGGGTGGAATGGCTTGGGCGAGTGAGCGCATCATGCCCTGGTAACTGCGCGACGCTTCCACGTAAGGCAGCCAGAGAGTCATGACCAGCATCCACGAGACGGACATACCTACGGTCCAGTTAACCAGTGCGCGTCGTGCTGATTGACGCGAACGCAGGATGGCGACCACCCACAGCAAGGTCAAACAGAGCGACACGCCAAAGGCAAAAGGCTGGAATGTGGCATGGTAGCCGGGCAGCTGGGTATCCAGGTAGCTGACGATGCGTGCAGGTTGGCCCGTCAGTTGGGCAACCCACCCCAACCACAATACCGTGGTGATAAGGCCGAAGGTCAGGGTTCCAAACCAGTCGAACGCGCTGGAGGCGCCACGGCGCATGCTATCGATGCCGCCGCTGGCCAATAGGGCCAATGGCAGCAATAGGGGCAGCGCATTATTTTCGCGCGGGGTTGTGCAGAATCCCAGGACCAGCAGCATGACCAACAGGACGAATAACAGGAAACGGGTCTGGGGCTTTGCGAGGCCGCGAATGCCTCCATTCCACAAAGCTCCCAGGGTCAGCGGCGCAGCCGGCCAGGCAAACCAGGCGGCGACTCCAAGGTAATAGGTGGGAATGGCATCGTGTGCCAACCACAGGGTTGGATGTAAGACGGGGTAGCCCAGCACGGACCACCACAACCCAAACAAATGGGGAACGTGCGCATACAGAGCCCAAGGCCATATCGCCAGGCACGGTGCTGCAGCCAGAATCCACAATAAGGTGTAGCGCAAGGCGTGCTGCGGCCGGTAATCCGGAACGAGCAAGGGCGTGAGCATTACGATTGGCAGCAATAAGCCCAGGGCCAATGAACCTTGGGACAAAAAGGCGATACCAAACCCCAGGCCACCGAAAATCCCGGCCAGGGCAGGCCGGGTTCGCGCCAAAGGTATGGCGATGATGGTCCAGGTGATGCCAGTCAGCCAGGCCAGGTCCGAACTCATTTCATGGGCTCGAATGACCAGACCGACGCTCCCAATCAGCATCATTACTGAGACGCGCATGGCGCGGGGGCCGAACAGGCTGTGGGCTCCCAGGGCAACGCCGATCATGGTGATTGCCATGAAACAGCCGCTGGCCAGGCGCGCGGCATCATGGCCGGGCAACAGCCCCTGCAGCCATTCGGCGAATGTGGCAGCGACCCAATAGTACAGGGGAGGGTGGGCGAGGTAGGGTTCACCAGCAAGGTCTGGGGACAGCCAGTTGCCCCCATGGATCAAGCTATGAACAATGCCCTGGCTGACTGCTTCGTCGTATTTCCACGGGGTATGTCCAGTTAATCCAGGGAGGAGCCACGCCAGGCAGACCAGCAGAAACAACGCAGTTTTAAGCGGAGTGGCCTTACCGTCAAAATTCAGGTTTTTTTCGGATGACAGGAGCGTTCGCAAGTGGTGCTACCCCCCGTAAAAAGAAAGGCAGCACAAGCTGCCTGTCCGGATGATGCGGTGATCGTCGTTATTTGCGCGCGTATTTTTGACGGAATTTTTCGACGCGACCTGCAGTGTCCACGATTTTTTGCTTTCCCGTATAGAACGGATGACAGGCCGAGCATACTTCCACTGACAGCGTCGGTTTGCCCAGGGTCGAACGGGTAACGAACTTGTTGCCGCAACTGCAAGTTACGGTAACCTCTTCATATTTAGGGTGAATATCTGCTTTCATGACCTTTCCTGAAGTAAGTCGCAGGGGTATGCGGCGAATAGCCTTTAATTATGATTCAAAAGGGATTTTTCTGCAAGTGGTGCCGGTGTTGTCCCCCGTCTTGTTTTACCCGCGCCGCATCGAATCAAAGAAGTCCGCGTTGTTCTTGGTGGCTTTGATTTTATCCAGCAGGAATTCGATTGCTTCGAGTTCGTCCATGGGATAAAGCAGCTTGCGCAGGACCCAGATCTTTTGCAGGACTTCGGGTTTGATCAGCATTTCTTCACGGCGCGTACCGGAACGATTGACGTTGATGGCCGGATAGATCCGTTTTTCCGCCATGCGACGGTCCAGGTGGATTTCCATGTTACCCGTGCCCTTGAATTCCTCGTAAATCACGTCATCCATACGCGATCCAGTATCCACCAGGGCAGTGGCAATGATTGTTAACGACCCCCCTTCCTCGATGTTGCGAGCTGCACCAAAAAAGCGCTTGGGGCGCTGCAGGGCGTTGGCATCCACGCCACCGGTCAGCACTTTGCCTGATGCAGGAACAACCGTGTTATAGGCGCGTGCCAAGCGCGTGATGGAATCGAGCAGAATGACCACGTCGCGCTTGTGCTCGACCAGCCGTTTGGCCTTTTCAATGACCATTTCAGCCACCTGAACGTGGCGGGTGGCCGGTTCGTCAAAGGTGGAAGAAACAACTTCCCCTTTAACAGAGCGTTGCATTTCGGTCACTTCCTCCGGGCGTTCGTCGATCAGTAGCACGATCAAATGGGCCCCCGGGGAATTGGCCGAGATGGAATGAGCAATATGTTGCAACATCACGGTTTTGCCGCTTTTGGGACTTGCGACCAACAGGCCTCGTTGGCCTTTGCCAATCGGGGCGATGATATCGATGACCCGTCCCGTTGTGTTTTCCTCGGCCCGGATGTCGCGTTCCAGAACCATCGGTTCATTGGGGAAGAGCGGCGTCAGGTTTTCAAAGAGGATTTTATTCTTGGAGTTTTCTGGGGGTTCACCGTTGACGGAGTCTACTTTGACCAGGGCAAAGTAGCGCTCACCTTCCTTGGGTGTTCTGATTTCACCCTCAATACTGTCGCCTGTATGAAGGTTGAAACGGCGAATCTGGGAGGGGCTGATGTAGATGTCATCCGGACTTGCCAGGTAGGACGTCTCCGGGGAGCGCAAGAATCCGAAACCATCCTGCAGGACTTCCAGAGTCCCTTCACCGTAGATGCTTTCGCCGCGCTTCGCCTGATTTTTAAGCAGGGCAAAGATCAGTTCCTGCTTGCGAAGCCGGTTGGCGCCTTCAATTTCGTTTTTGACAGCCATTTCCACCAGTTCAGTCACATGGTGGGTTTTCAGATCGGATAGATGCATGGGGAGTTGTGGATTCGAAAGGGAACGGTGAAAGTCAGGGATATGCCAGAGAAACGGACGGTGGGACTATAACGCCGAATTAACAGCTGCGGCGCAGAGTAACGCGTTCAGATGTGGCTGTCAATAAAAGCGCTCAGTTGGGATTTTGACAAGGCGCCGACCTTGGTGGCTTCCACATTGCCATTTTTGAACAATAACAGGGTGGGAATGCCACGGACGCCGTATTTGCGAGCCATTTCTGGATTGTCATCCACATTGAGCTTGGCAATCTTGAGGCGACCGTTGTA
>JAGWPH010000014.1 GCA_028870615.1 Betaproteobacteria bacterium | reverse complement strand
TTGCCGCGCCATTCAAGGTTTTCCAGGAACCGTACCGCTGTGTCGGACAGGCGTTTTGTTTCAACCTGCAGTTCGCGAGCACTCTTTTGTAAAAAGTGCCGTGCCAGCATGGCAATGTCCTGACGCCGCTCGCGCAGGGATGGAAGACGGATTCGAATCACGTTAAGACGATGGAACAGGTCTTCGCGAAAAAGTCCTTCACGTACCCGTGCTTCAAGATCCTGGTGGGTAGCGGCAATGATGCGGACCCGGGAAGCTACGGGAGAGTGCCCACCCACCCGGTAGAATTGCCCATCTGACAGCACACGCAACAGCCTGGTTTGCAAATCGGCCGGCATGTCGCCAATTTCGTCCAGAAACAAGGTTCCCCCTTCGGCCTGTTCAAATCGGCCGCGACGCAGGGTATTGGCTCCAGTAAAGGCCCCCCGTTCGTGACCAAACAGTTCTGATTCCAGGAGTTCTTTGGGGATGGCTGCTGTGTTGATGGCAATGAAAGGTTTGTTTGAGCGGTTGCTGTGACGGTGTAAGGCGCGTGCGACCAGTTCTTTGCCGGTTCCTGATTCACCGTTGATCAATACCGTGGCATTGGACTGGGACAATCGTCCGATGGCGCGAAATACCTCCTGCATGGCCGGGGCCTGCCCCAGAATTTCCGGGGTTTCATGGCCCTCCTCCAGGGCATCCTGGGTGCGCATGCGCTCTTCCAGGGCGCGCCTCACCAATTCGATGGCATGATCCACATCGAAGGGTTTGGGCAAATATTCATAGGCTCCCCCCTGGAAGGCAGCGACTGCACTCTCCAGGTCCGAATAAGCAGTCATGATGATGACGGGCAAATCGGGGTGGCGCGCTTTGAGTTGCTCCAGAAAATCGAATCCGGAGCCCCCGGGCATCCTGATATCGCTCACGACGACCTGAGGTCGTTCGCTGTCCAGGAGCGTCAGTGCTTCCTGCGCTGAAGAAAACGCCTGGAAAGGGATGTTTTCCCGAGTCAGCGCTTTTTCAAACACCCAACGAATGGAACGGTCATCATCAACAATCCAGACTGGTTTCATGACATTTAATGCCCTCAGGTATATTCAGTGTCGGGCATGGGTAGAATCAGACTGAAGCAAGTGTGACCCGGGACACTCTCAAATTCAACCATGCCATGATGTTGGCTAATCAAGTTTTGTGCCAACATCAAACCCAGGCCGCTGCCCCCTTCACGACCCGAGACCAGCGGCTGGAAAATTCTACTTTGCAGCGCCTCAGGAATCCCCGGACCATTATCTACGATACGGATAAGCAATCCCAGCCGAAATCGCCGCCGGGCCAGGGTAACCTGGCGCAAGGCGCGGCTCTGGAGCAGGATTTCACCCTTGGCCTGAAGCGCTTGGGCTGCATTTCGTACGATATTGAGTACTGCCTGGATCAATTGCTCACGGTCGGCAGTTATTTCTGGAAGGCTGGTGTCATAGTCGCGCTGGATGACAATTCCTTCAGGATATTCAGCCAGAATGACGGTGCGTACCCGCTCCAGTACTTCATGGATATTGAGGGGGGCGGCCTGCTGCAGCCGATTGGGACTCAACATTCTGTCCATCAGGACCTGCAGGCGATCTGCTTCAGCGCGAATCACCTGGGTGTATTCCTTTAATTCCGGACGATCCAGTTCCCGTTCCAACAGTTGGGCGGCGCCACGAATCCCGCCGAGCGGGTTGCGAATTTCGTGTGCCAGATTGCGGATCAGTTCGCGATTGATTTTTTGGTCTTCAAGGATTTTTTCTTCCCGTGCAATACGCATGCGTTGGTTGATAGGGCGAAACTCCAGCAAAATGCCTACGTCCGGACCCTGAAGTGGCGTGCCGGTACAACTGACCACCAGGGAGGGACTTCCCTTGCGTGAGAGATGCCATTCGTGTTCGATGAACACCATATTCTCGTTCAACGCAGCTTTCGAATCTTCGATCAATAGTTCCGCGCCGGGCAGTATGCTTCCAAGCGGTTGCATAAAGATATTTTTGCTGCTGGTTTCAAGCAAGTTTTCGGCTGCCGAATTGATGAAGCGCACGCGCATGCGGCCATCCAGAACGACAACCGCGGTGGCCAGCAGGTCGAGTCCGGCAAAACCAGAAAAAGCAGTTTGGGTATGCATTTGCCCCAAGGTTAGTTTCACCATCCCGGAAAGATTGACAAAAAAGCCCGCAATCCGTGGGTTGGAGAGCGGGCTTTGTCTTGTTTATCCAGAAGCTGGCGCTTTGCTTCTGGTGCTAACGAATTACAAGCTGTAGTACATCTGGAATTCCACCGGGTGGGTGGTCATCCTGAAGACAGTGACTTCTTCCATCTTCAGGGCGATGTACGCATCAATCATGTCATTCGAAAAGACGCCACCGCGGGTCAGGAACTCGCGATCCTTGTCCAGAGACGCCAGGGCCTCATCCAGCGAGGCGGCTGGGGCCGGGATCTTGGCATCTTCTTCCGGGGACAAATGATACAAATCCTTGTCGGAAGCTTCGCCAGGGTGAATCTTGTTCTGGACGCCATCCACACCGGCCATCATCATGGCAGAGAAGGCCAGGTAGGGATTGGCCATCGGATCTGGGAAGCGCACCTCGATTCGGCGGGCCTTATCGCTTTGCACAAACGGGACGCGGATGGCCGCCGAACGGTTGCGGGCTGAGTAAGCCAGCTTAACCGGTGCCTCAAAACCCGGGACCAGACGTTTATAGGAGTTGGTGCTGGGATTGGTGATCGCATTCAAGGCCTTGGCGTGTTTGATGATTCCGCCGATATAGTACAACGCGAAATCGGACAGGCCTGCATAACCATTTCCTGCAAACAGGTTTTTTCCGTCTTTCCAGACGGACTGGTGTACATGCATCCCGGAACCGTTATCGCCAACTACGGGCTTGGGCATAAATGTGGCCGTTTTGCCGTAGGAATGGGCGACATTGTGTACCACGTATTTGAGGATCTGGATCCAGTCAGCACGTTGTACCAGCGGCGCAAATTTGGTGCCGATTTCACACTGGCCAGGAGCTGCGACTTCATGATGGTGCACCTCAACGGGTACACCCATGTCTTCCAGGGCCATGCACATGGCCGAACGAATGTCTTGCAATGAGTCTACCGGAGGGACCGGGAAATACCCCCCTTTGACTACGGGGCGGTGTGCCATGTTGCCGCCTTCAAATTCGCGACTGGATGACCAGGGGGCTTCTTCCGAGTTGATTTTCACGCCGCAGCCGGACATGTCTACATTCCAGGTGACGGAGTCAAAAACAAAAAATTCGGGTTCCGGTCCAAAATAGGCGGCATCGCCGATGCCGCTGGATTTGAGGTAGGCCTCGGCGCGACGGGCCAGGGAGCGCGGGTCGCGGTCATAGCCCTTGCCATCGGAAGGTTCAATGACATCGCAGGTCAACAGTAGTGTGGTTTCATCCATGAAGGGATCGAGGTTGGCGGTACTGGGGTCCGGCATCAACAACATGTCTGAGGCCTGGATACCTTTCCAGCCCGCAATCGACGAGCCGTCAAAGGCGTGGCCTTCGGTAAACTTTTCCGGACCAAATGCACTGACGGGCACGGAGACATGCTGTTCCTTGCCCCGGGTATCGGTAAAACGCAGGTCCACAAACTTGACCTCGTTGTCTTTGATCATTTGCATGACATCAACTGCAGCCATTTCTCAATCTCCTGTTGTTTTTCTCACGAAGTCTTCGTCGAGTTTAGGTACGCTTGCGGGTCGTCCCGGTCGCGGTCAATCATTGGGTTGCAACCCGTGATGTAAGCAGATTGCATGCCAGTTCACTTCACTACAATGTGCCATTGTGCCACAAGGTCGGGCAGATGACGCGCTTCCGTATTCGGCACAAATCCTGTGCCTCACTGGAGTGATTGCACCAAATTGGCGCATTCGGTGCGGACGTCCTTCAACACTTGCCCTGGAGACTTCGCAGCGTACAATGGGATTTTTTTAACGATAGGCTCCGATGGCCAAAATTCCAGAAATCCTCAAAATCGCGCAAAACCGGGGAAGTGACGCCAATTTACCTTACGATGGCGCGCTTTTACCGACCGAAGCCTTTGAGGTCCTGAATGGTTCTGCAGTTGCGGTCCTTGTGGATGTGCGGACCCGCGCCGAAATCGATTGGGTAGGTTTTGTACCAGGCGCCATTCATATCGAATGGCAGGATTATCCCGCCTGTCATCTCAACACACGGTTCATCGACGAACTTCGTCAATCCGTACCGGATGATGGCCTGTTATTGTTCATATGCCGTTCTGGCGCGCGCTCCCACTCGGCGGCAAGCGCGGCGACTGCGGCTGGTTTTGCGGGATGCTACAACGTTCTGCAGGGATTTGAAGGTGACCGTGACGCTCAGGGCCATCGCAACCTTCTGGGAGGGTGGCGTGCTGCCGGACTACCCTGGAAGCAGAACTGATTACGCGCGATGGATCGGTACGCCGTCATTGGACATCCTGTTGCTCATAGCCGTTCCCCCCAAATTCATACCCTATTTGCTGAAGCCACGCGGCAGGACATGTGCTATGAACGTATTGGCCCGGAACTGGACCAATTTGAGGTTGCTGTCACCCAATTCATGGCAGAGGGAGGCAAGGGACTCAATGTCACGCTACCCTTCAAGGAGCGCGCGTTTGCCCTGGCTGATGTTCAATCGGCTCGCGCCCGTGCTGCAGGTGCCGCTAATACCCTAACCTTTTACAAGGGCGAAATCTTTGCGGACAACACGGATGGGGTGGGTCTGGTCAGGGATATTGTCCAGAACCAGCACTTCACCCTGGCCCATCGGAGCATTCTATTGCTCGGTGCGGGTGGAGCGGCACGCGGGGTTATTCAACTATTGTTGGCCGAAGGCCCGATTCGATTGATCATCGCCAATCGAACCGCCGGTCGCGCGCTGACAGTGCTCTCAGAACTAAGGGCTTCCGGCGTTGTTTCGGAGGATTTGCTTGCCCACTGCCAGGCTTGCGGATTGGAGTCGATTTCAGCAGAGCATTTTGACGTGGTCATCAACGCCACTTCCAGCAGTCTGTCTGGCGGATCCACGCCCGGGGTGCCAGCCGAGGTGTTTGGTCCTGAGACTTTGGCCTACGATATGGTCTATGGTAAAGGATTGACCCCCTTCCTGGCGCTGGCCCGTACCCACGGGGCGCTGCTTCTGTCAGACGGCCTTGGCATGCTGGTGGAACAAGCGGCGGAATCGTTTTACCTATGGCGTAACGTCTTTCCCCATACGGCACCCGTGCTGCAACAACTTCGAGTCGAGCTACTGGAGTGAGTCGCTCGCGTGGTCCGTTGTTCTGGGGGGTGCGGCTGCTGGCCTGGGGAATGCTGCTCGTGTTTCTGTGGGAATGTTGGATTTTTGCCGAGGTTCTTTGGTGGAGAGATCACAACCCCGAATGGACTGCTTTCATGAGGGCGCGTGTCGAGTCACGCCGTGAGGCAGGGCGGGGCGACATTCTGCCGCATCCCTGGGTCGCTTATGACCGAATTCCTGATAGTTTGAAACGTGCCGTGGTTGCGGCGGAAGATTCGGGGTTTGTGATGCACCACGGTTTTGACTGGGACGGGATGCGTAAAGCGCTGGAAAAGGATATTCACCGCGGGAAGCCCGTTGCTGGGGGCTCCACCATTACACAGCAATTGGCCAAAAACCTGTTTTTGTCCGGGCAACGTAGTCTGTGGCGCAAGGCTCAGGAGGCCGTCATTACCGTCATGCTCGAAGCGACCTGGAGCAAACGGCGCATTCTGGAGGTTTATTTGAACGTCATAGAATGGGGGGATGGCCTGTTCGGTTGCGCAGTAGCCACCCAGCACTACTATCAGGAGCCCGTAACAGCCCTCACAGCGGCACAATCGGCGCGTCTGGCGTCAATGATACCCAGTCCCCGATATTTTGACCGCCACGGGGAAACTGAAAGACTGCTGGAAAAGAGCGACACCATCGAGCTACGCATGATGCTCGTCACGATTCCACGCTAAACACCACACACTGCTTGCTCAGCACACAGCAAACCCACCGGGCGCAGTGCTCTTGCGAGCAACAGTGTCCGGTGGGGGCTTGATCGCACTCAGAACATGGGTTTGATCAGCGGTGTCGAGATGATTGGAGAAGACGGCGCCGGAGCAACTACTGGCTTCGGTGCAGCGGGCTTGGCCATCGTCGCAGGTTTGGCGGCCGGTTTTTTGGCGGCAACCTTCCTCACTGCGTGTTTGGCAGCCGGCTTTTTGCCCGCAGCTTTTTTAGCGGCAGGCTTCTTCTTGGCCGTGGCCTTCTTCTTGGCTGCAGGCTTTTTGGCAGCTGCCTTTTTGGCGGCTGGCTTCTTGGCTACGGCTTTTTTAGCAGCGGGCTTTTTGGCGGCTGCTTTTTTGGGGGCGGCTTTCTTGGCTGCTTTTTTGGGGGCGGCTTTCTTGGCTGCTTTTTTGGGGGCGGCTTTCTTGGCTGCCTTTTTGGGGGCGGCTTTCTTGGCTGCCTTTTTGGGGGCGGCTTTCTTGGCTGCCTTTTTGGGGGCGGCTTTCTTGGCTGCGGACTTCTTAGGGGCTTCCTTCTTCACGGATGATTTCTTTGCCGCAGGTTTCTTGGCTGCGGTTTTCTTCTTGGCTGCTACCATCGTTGACTCCTTGTCAGTATTGATCGGTTGTTCCAGATCGTTCGTGCATTGCACTACCAAGTGGGACCAATCGATCGCTTCCGATGAACCCACACAAAGGGCACTTGAGAATATCAGTGCATGCCTCTTGGTGACTGGATTCTATTTCAGAAAGCTGGCAATAGGAGCATTCAGAGAAATATAACAAAGAATATTTTGACTGACCATGTAGTATATAGTATTGATACGATACTATATTCTACTAAATTACTTATTTTTCAAAAGCAGGAAGCACTTAAAGGTTGTCATCCACGGGCCATTCATTGCGATAGAGATCTTCAACGGATTCGCGACGCCGGATCAAGTGCGCATGGTCCCCGTCCACCAGAATTTCCGGAGGGCGGGGACGGGCGTTGTAATTCGAGCCCATGGAAGCGCCGTAAGCGCCAGTGGACAGAATGGCCAGCAGGTCTCCTGCAGCGACCGCGAGCTCTCGAGCCGAGCCCAGGATATCCCCCGTTTCGCATACAGGCCCGACGACATCCATCACAACCCTGGGGCCAGAGCGGTCCGTGACAGGAAGGATCTCGTGCCACGCCTCGTAGAGCGAAGGTCGAATCAGGTCATTCATGGCAGCATCTACGATGGCAAAACGGTGTTCAGTCGAGGTCTTAAGATACTCCACGCGGGTGAGCAGCAACCCGCTATTGCCAATGATGCGGCGACCCGGCTCCAGGAGCAGACGAGCCCCGCCAAACCTCCGGAACCGTACGCTGACCTCGCGGGCGTAGTCGCTCAAAATGATGGGGGTTTCGTCGCGATAGCGAATGCCCACGCCACCTCCCAGATCCAGGTGTTGCAGGGGAATACCGACTGCTGACAGTTGCTCCACCAGCGCTAAAATCTTCTCAAGGGCTGCGATGAAGGGAGAAATTTCTGTGATTTGAGAGCCGATATGACAGTCAATACCGATAATCCGGATGCCAGGCAGGGAGGCCGCTTTTTGGTATAGCGCCAAGGCGTCTTTGTAGGCTATGCCGAACTTGCTGTCCCTGAGCCCAGTGGCAATGTAGGGATGAGTGCCTGGGTCGACGTCTGGGTTGACTCGCAACGATATTGGCGCGATGCGTCCCGATTCGGAAGCCACATGAGACAGGCGTTCCAGTTCCGC
>JAGWPH010000013.1 GCA_028870615.1 Betaproteobacteria bacterium | reverse complement strand
TTCAGTACCCCTCGGGGGATTACCTGGTACGGCTATGCTACGGTCGGGAAGGCACCGCGCACCTGGAAGGATTTGCCATAAAACCTGATCATGCCCTGACAGTATCCGTCACTTTGGCGCGTTCTCCAGTTTCTTCTCAAGAGCCCCTATTGCAGCACAAAACCACGCATCGCGAACTCTACGAGTACCATACCCGCGCAGCATTGCCCGGTCATTACGATGTGTTACTGTGGAATGAACGCGGTGAAGTCACTGAATTCACCCGTGGTAATCTGGTATTGGAACGGAACGATGCGTTTTACACACCCCCCCGATTTTCCGGGTTACTCCCGGGAACATATCGACAATCATTGCTGGATGAGGGGCAGATCATAGAACAAATCGTCACCCTCGAGGATCTGGCCCAAGCGGAAGCGCTATGGTTCGTCAATAGCGTGCGCGGTTGGGTTGCGGTACAGTTACCCCCCGACGCTGTCGAGCAAGCCATTCAGGACTTTCAATCATGAAACATGAAATGCGTTTAATGCTGGGCTTTGTGGTTCCACTTTTGCTGTTGGGGATGAATACGCTCAAGGCTGAAGACGTGGTGCGCTTGGGCAATCTTAAACTGGCGCACTTTGGTGCTGTGGGCTATATCAAGGAAATCGCTCCAAAATGCGGTCTCAAAGTTGAGGAACACCTGTTTGCCAAGGGCCCTGACATTATGCAGGCGATGGTTGCCGGAGAACTGGATGTGGGAGCTACGGCTTCCGAGGCTGCTATCTCAGGTCGCGCCAGTGGCGTACCAATCGTGGTGGTAGCCGGCTTTGCCCGAGGCGGCGCACGGCTGCTCAGCCGTACCGACCTCAATTTGAAGACTGTCGAGAGCCTCAAATCAAGAAAAGTTGGAGTGACCCGTGGAGGCATTCAGGAGGTTCTGTTGGTGGCGGAACTGGCACAGCACAAAATGACTTGGTCTGACCAACCCGGAAAAGATGTTCAGTTGATTTATCTGGCCTACCCTGATCTCAACCAGGCACTGATGCAGAAAAATGTGGATGCCATCATGCAAAGCGAGCCTTACTCTTCTCAGGCACTTGCCCAGGGCTGGGGTAGTGAAATGCTCAAGCCTTACGACACGCCGATTGGTGAACCCATCCGTACATTGGTCATGACAGAAAAATTTTATGCCAATAAACTGGTAGCGCAAAAGTTCATGCAGTGTTTCGTGCTGGCCACCAAAACATTCATAGACAATCCCAAGATTGCTGAAAATTATGTGCGCGATTCCATATTCAAGCATCAACTCACCAGCGAAGAATTTCAGGCGGCCATCGCCAACTCTCCCTACTCCTACAACATTACAGCCGACCACATTCAGCGTACCGCAGATACCATGTTCAAGTACGGGATTGGCAAGATGTCGGCCCCGCCAGTGGCACGCGACTTCGTAAAAACCGATCTGCTGGATGCTGCCAAAAAATCGCTGGGCGTCAAACCATGATGGGGTGGTTTCAGCGCTTCAAGGGGGTACTGTTGATCCTGGTAGTACTGAGCCTCTGGGAAGCAATTGTCATGCTGGGTTGGGTCAACGCTAAAATTCTTCCCCCGCCCCATGCTGTGGCCATCAAATGGTGGGAGTATCTCGTTCCACAACAACCGTATGATTCTGAGTCTGGAAGTCGGATGGACTGGTTACTATCGGGCGAATTGATCCAGGATGCCATGGGCAGCCTGTATCGGGTTTTGGCGGGCTTTGTGATCGGCACGGTGTTGGCTATCCCACTGGGATTAATGATGGGAGCCAGCCCCCAGGCTTATCAATTATGTAATCCGTTGCTCCAGATCCTGCGGCCCATTCCACCAATCGCCTATATTCCATTGGCCATTCTTTGGTTTGGTCTGGGCAACCCGCCCGCCATTTTTCTCATCGTGATCGGCGCTTTTTTTCCTGTCTTGATGAATACCATTGCAGGCGTGAGGGCTGTAGATGGTATTTTCCTTCGCGCTGCCAGAAACCTTGGTGCTTCCCAGGCCACTATTTTCATGCGCGTCATTTTGCCAGCTTCGACCCCATATATTCTGACCGGAATGCGCATCGGCATTGGCACCGCATTCATCGTGGTCATCGTCGCTGAAATGATTGCCGTCAATAACGGTCTGGGGTTTCGCATCCTGGAAGCGCGTGAATACTTCTGGTCTGACAAAATCATTGCCGGCATGCTGTCCATCGGCCTGATTGGATTGGCTATCGATCAAGCCATGAGCCTACTCAACAACCATTTACTGCGCTGGCATCGTGGTCTGGGGCATTAAACCGTGACAACGGCCATTACAATATCTGGCGTTGACAAGATTTTTCCCACGCCAAACGGGGCCGTGGCCGCACTCAAGGACATTCAGCTTGAAATCGAATCAGGACAGTTTGTCTGTTTACTGGGTCCGTCAGGATGTGGAAAATCGACCTTGCTCAATGCGGTAGCCGGATTCTCATTACCAGATCGGGGACTCATCACCGTTAACGGGAAACCCGTGACTCAACCTGGGCCGGATCGGGGCATGGTCTTCCAGGAGTACGCCTTATTCCCCTGGATGACAGTAGCCCAAAATGTGGGTTTTGGCCTGGAGATCAAAGGCATGCCTGCGGCCAGCATCCGCACCCAGGTAAGTGCGCTGTTGAAATTATTGAAGCTGTCTGAGTTCGGGGAACGCTATCCCAGAGAACTTTCTGGCGGCATGCGCCAACGTGTGGCCATTGCCCGTATCCTGGCGCTGGACTCTCCCATCTTGCTGATGGACGAACCTTTCGGCGCGCTTGATGCACTGACCCGGCGCTCTTTGCAAGATGAACTGCTGCGAATCTGGTCTGAACTCGGAAAGACAGTACTGTTCGTCACCCATAGCATCGAAGAATCAATTTTTCTGGCGGATCGGATCGTCGTCATGACTTATCGCCCAGGGACAATCAAACGAGATATCAGGGTTGATTTGCCCCGTCCGCGAGATTCGGCCGCTCCGGAATTCAATCAGCTCAAACGGGAATTATCCGAACTGGTATTGTCCGAACAGGCTCTGCATGAAGCGGCGGAGCGGTTGGCTCTAACGACGGATTAATGACATGACAGTCGCCACGCCATCCTGGGATCCGCTGATTTTGACTGTTGCACCTAACGGCGCTTACAAGACCCATGGAGATCATCCCAAGGTTCCACTAACAGCCGAAGCGCTGGCTGTTGCGGCACACTCCTGTCTGATGGCCGGTGCCAGCATGATTCACCTGCATGTACGAAATCCTGCGGGGCGCCATATCTTGGATACCGCCGCTTATCAGGCGGCAACGAAAGCGATTCGCAAAGCAGTAGGTGACGAACTCGTCATCCAGATCACCTCGGAAGCCGGAAAAATCTATTCTCCAGAAGAACAGATGGCAGTCGTACGGGAAGTGCGGCCTGAAGCCGTTTCCGTGGCGATCCGCGAACTGGTTCCCGACAGCGCTTCTGAGCTGAAGGCTGCGCCGTTCTTTGAATGGCTGCATCGGGAACGCATCATGACCCAACTCATCCTGTATTCTGCGGAAGAGTTGGTGCGCTACCAGGATCTGCGTCAGCGCGGTGTGCTTCCCCCGGCCCGGGATTTTCTGCTGTTCGTGTTGGGTCGCTACAGCACAGGTCAACAAAGCGATCCTCGCGATGTTCTACCATTCCTTGAAGTACTCTCAGGTTCGTCTCCATGGGCTGTCTGTGCTTTCGGCGTCAAGGAGAACGCCTGCCTGACCGCAGCCATTGCACTCTCTGGACATGCCCGAACAGGATTTGAAAACAATCTCTACCTGCCCGATGGCAGAATGGCACAAGACAACGCGCAGTTGGTGGGAATTTCTGCCGAAACCGCCACGCGACTGGGTCGTCCCCTGGCCACGGCACGTCAGGTACGGGAACGATTTGGCTAATACGTCATCTCCTGATGCATCGGTGCCATTTCCTCCTTTGGCAACAGTGATTTGACGGGCACAGTAAGTTCCACTTCGCCGGATTTTTCAAATTTCAGCGTCAAGTGGATGGTTTCTCCTTCATGAAGTGGTTGTTTTAAATCCTGCAACATCAAATGCAGCCCCCCAGGTTTCATCTCGACGCGACCGTGCGCCGGGATATCGAGGCTTGTTTCATGGTGCATCCTGGCCATGCCCTGATCCATCTGGCTGCTATGCAATAGAACCGACCGTGCCACAGTACTTGACGCAGCAATCAGCCGGTCCATGGTGGCCCCTGAATTTTCTATCGTGAGATAGGCCGCCCCCACCTCTTGCCCGGGAACCGTGGCACGCGCATAAACACCGTCAATCTGCAGTGGCCCCAGGCGGATCATTTCTGCATTGGCCAATCCCATGGCCACCAATCCTAAAAATAGTGCGATCCGTCGTACCATGGAATATTGCTTCATGAATCCTCCCCTCTTAACAAATCATTTTCTGGTCAACAAAGGCGTAATTGGTTTTGTTGAGCGTGGCCTCATCAAGGCCTGCTCCACTTTCCCAGGCATCGCGGCGCAGGGTACCCTGGCGATCAATGACAAAAGTCGGCGGAATACGCCAGATGCGCCCGTAGACTTTGACCTTGGATTCACGAATCAATACTCCTGGGAAACTGTTCTTCCCGGCAAGGCACGCACCAGGTTGCCCAAAAATGGAGCATGACCACCTTACCCGTCCCCTCGCCGGAAGAAAAGGATTGGCCGTTCATCAAATGAATGTCATAGGCTTGCGCCCGTGCTCCTTCTTCAATAGCCATGGCCATGGGAGCGACAATTCCACTGAGCGTCAAGCCCA
>JAGWPH010000119.1 GCA_028870615.1 Betaproteobacteria bacterium | reverse complement strand
CTGGAACAGAACATTCGCCGTGTTACCGATGCCAGGCTCTGGGAATTTCGCACTGCGGCCCGCAAGTCCCTTGTTGATTCTGCCCGTGAACGGTTGTCCCGGCAGCTGATTGCATCGGGTGCCTCGCCAGAATGGATCGATGGTGCCAGGCATCTGTTTGATTGCAATACGTTGACGCTGGGTTTTGCACGCCGCTTTGCAACCTACAAAAGACCGAATCTTCTGCTTCACGACCCGGAGCGGCTGTTGCGCTTGCTGACAAATCCGCAACGCCCGGTACAGCTCATCATGGCTGGCAAGGCCCATCCGGCAGACCAGGCAGGTCAAGCCCTGATTCAGGAATGGACGCGTTTCATTCGTCGGCCTGAAGCACGCCCCCATGTCATCTTCCTCAGTGACTACGATATGCATTTAACAGAGCAACTGGTACAAGGAGTGGATGTCTGGCTCAATACGCCGCGGCGCCCCTGGGAAGCCTGTGGTACGAGCGGGATGAAGGTACTCGTCAATGGCGGCATCAATCTGTCGGAATTGGATGGTTGGTGGGCAGAGGCCTACACGCCGGAGGTGGGCTGGGCGTTAGGGGACGGCCAGGAACATGGTGACGATCCGGCCTGGGATGCGATCGAGGCAGAGGCGCTCTACGACCTGCTCGAGCGTGAGGTGATCCCCGAGTTCTATACACGTAGTGAGAGCGGCATTCCCGTTGCATGGATCAAGCGGATGCGGGAAAGCATGGCGCGGTTGACACCGCACTTTTCTACCAACCGTGCGGTACACGAATACACCGAGCAATATTATTTCCCGGCTGCCCTGGCTTACCTGGAGCGCGCTGCAGACAAGGGCGCAATCGGCGTGGACATGGTTGATTGGCGGCGCGCCTTGGACCAAAAATGGTCCGCACTTCGCTTTGGCGAAATGACGATTGAAACCCAGGGTGAGCAATGCATATTTGAAGCTCAACTGTATTTAGTAGAGGGCATCGGCCCGGAGGCGGTGCGGGTCGAACTTTATGCCAATGGCATTAACGGTGCCGCACCGGAGCGAGTGGAGATGAAACGCGTACATCAGCTAGAGGGGGGAGCCTACGGTTACGCCTATCGTGCAGCAGTTCATTCAGCCCGCCCACCGGGAGATTATACGGCACGCGTGATTCCGCATCGCGACGGCGTTGCGATCCCATTGGAAAATGAAAGGATTCTATGGCAGCGATGATGAAATCCAGCACGCTTACACCGGAACAACTCGATAACATGGATGCCTACTGGCGTGCCGCCAACTACTTGGCGGCAGGCCAGATTTATCTTTGTGACAATCCGCTTCTGAAGCGCCCACTGGCGTTCGCGGATGTAAAACACATGCTGCTGGGACACTGGGGCACGACTCCTGGGCAGAACTTCATTTACGTGCATTTGAACCGGGCCATCAAGAAATACGATCTCGACATGATTTACGTGTCCGGCCCAGGACACGGCGGCCCTGCCGTCGTGGGCAACACCTACCTCGAGGGCACTTACAGCGAGATCTATCCCGATGTCGGCCAGAATGAGGCCGGGCTCAAGAAGCTCTTTACCCAGTTTTCGTTTCCAGGGGGGATTCCCAGCCACGCATCACCGGAGTGTCCGGGGTCGATCCACGAGGGTGGCGAGCTGGGGTATTCGCTCAGCCATTCGTTCGGGGCAGTGTTCGACAATCCAGAACTCGTCGTTGCCTGTGTCATCGGAGACGGTGAAGCGGAAACCGGGCCTCTGGCCACCGCATGGCATTCGAACAAGTTCCTCGATCCGGTCACCGATGGTGCGGTGCTGCCGATCCTGCACCTTAATGGCTACAAGATTTCCAACCCGACTGTTCTTGCCCGAATCACCCACGAGGAACTGGAACAGTTGCTGCACGGCTATGGATGGACTCCTTACTTTGTCGAGGGGCACGAGCCCAGGCTGATGCATGAGGCCATGGCCGCGGTGCTCGATACGGCGCTGGAGCAAATCAAAAACATCCAGCAGGACGCCCGTGTTCGCGGCAACTTTTCGCGGCCACGCTGGCCAATGATCGTCCTCAATTCGCCCAAGGGTTGGACAGGCCCGAAGCAGGTTGATGGCTTGGCGGTTGAAGGGACCTTCCGTTCCCATCAGGTACCGATCTCCGATCCGGCAACCCATCCCGAGCACCTCAAGTTACTGGAAGCGTGGCTGAGGAGCTACAAGCCAGAGGAGCTTTTCGATGCGCAGGGCCGCCTGAAACCGGAACTGGCCGCACTTGCACCCAAAGGGGAACGACGCATGGGTGCAAATCCGCATGCCAATGGCGGCATGCTGCTGCATGATCTTCAAATGCCGGATTTTCGTCGCTATGCGGCCGATGTTCCTACGCCGGGAGCGCACGGTATTGGCGACACGCACGTCCTCGGGTGTTTCTTGCGCGATGTGGCGAAGCTCAATAATGAGCAGCGAAATTTCAGGGTGTTCGGACCTGACGAGACGCTCTCCAACGGCCTGGAAGCCCTCTTTGAAGTCACCCAACGCCAATGGGACGCCGGGATCGTGCCAACCGATGAGTTTCTTTCACCCAGCGGCCGCGTGATGGAGATGCTAAGCGAGCACCAGTGCGAGGGTTGGTTGGAAGGGTATCTGTTGACTGGTCGGCATGGGCTGTTTAATTGCTACGAGGCGTTTATCCACATCGTCGACTCGATGTTCAACCAACACGCCAAGTGGCTGAAGGTCTCGTCCCGGCTGCCGTGGCGACGGAAAATCGCCTCGCTCAACTATCTGCTGGCCTCGCATGTCTGGCGCCAGGACCACAATGGCTTTACCCACCAGGACCCCGGCTTTATCGACCATGTGGTTAACAAGAAGGCCGATGTCGTACGGGTTTACCTTCCTCCAGACGCCAACTGCCTGTTGTCAGTGATGGACCATTGCCTACGCAGCCGTCATTACGTCAACGTCGTGATCGCGGGCAAACACCCGGCGCCGCAGTGGCTGACTATGGACGCCGCCGTCAAGCATTGCGCCAAGGGTATCGACATCTGGTCTTGGGCCAGCAATGACCAGGGTGTTGCGCCTGATGTGGTCATGGCGTGCTGTGGCGACGTGCCTACGCTGGAGACGCTCGCTGCCGTATCCATTTTACGAGAGCATCTGCCCGATTTGAAAATCCGGGTGGTCAACGTCGTCGACCTCATGACGCTGCAACCGCAATCCGAGCATCCGCACGGGCTGAGTGATATGGATTTTGACGCGCTCTTCACCAGGGACAAACCGGTGATCTTTGCCTTTCATGCCTACCCGTGGTTGATCCACCGGTTGACCTATCGCCGCACCAACCATGACAACTTTCATGTCCGCGGTTACAAGGAAGAGGGCACCATTACCACACCTTTCGATATGACAGTGCTAAATGATCTGGATCGCTTCCACCTGGCCATGGACACCATCGACCGCCTGCCGCAGACCGGCGACAAGGGCATCTACCTGAAGCAGCAGCTCAAGGACAAGCTGATCGAGCACAAGCAGTACATCGATAGACACGGCCAGGACATGCCGGAAATCCGCGACTGGAAGTGGGACAACCCAAATTGAATGCGTCAGAGTTTATAGAGATCGCAAGGACGCTGATCGCCGGCGACAGGGGTCTGCTGGCGAAGGATGAGAGTAATCCAAGCTGCAACAAACGATTTTCCAAGTTAAGGATTTGGGCGTGTATCTCCTCGAACCGCACGGGTGAGAGAT
>JAGWPH010000118.1 GCA_028870615.1 Betaproteobacteria bacterium | reverse complement strand
TGGAATGCGTTTGCAGCAGTAGTTTTCTTGTTGGTTGGGGGAGTGTTTGGCCTCGGAGTGGCACTTACCCGGATGCCGAGCGTGCAGTTACTCCCGCCGGAGATATTCTACTTGTCCCTGACGGCCCATGGCATTCTTGCCCTGATAGTGTGGATCATCTTCTTTGAAATAGCGGTGTTGTATTTTCTGGGCTCGCATGTGTTGGGCAGCCGATTAGCGACGCCACGCTGGGCATGGGCAGGGTTCTGGCTCATGCTTATCGGAGCACTCATAGTGGTGGTAGCAGTTCTGGGAGGGAATTCAAGCGTGATGATGACTTCCTATCCCCCACTTCAGGCAGCCCCGCATTTTTATTTAGGGTTGATCCTGTTTGCCGTGGGTGCGTTAATCGGCTGCTTTGTGTTCCTCGGCACTCTGGTCGTGGCCAAAAGAGAAAAGACATACAGCGGATCGCTTCCACTGGTGGTCTATGGCGGATTGGTGGCCTGTATTATTGCCATTTTCACCATAGTCTCGGGTGCTGTGATCCTGATACCGACTTTTCTCTGGTCGGTCGGGTTGATCAACTACATTAATCCTATGATGTACCGGGTCGTCTGGTGGGCACTCGGCCATTCTTCGCAGCAGATTAACGTGGTTACCCATATATCCATTTGGTATTTGATTGCATCATTGGTATTTGGCGCCAAGCCAATGTCAGAGAAGGTAAGCCGTTTTGCGTTCCTGCTGTATATCTTGTTCCTCCAACTTGGTTCTGTGCACCACATGCTGTCTGATCCAGGGTTTACTTCCGCTTGGAAGATATTCAACACCAGTTACATGATTTATCTCGCAGTCTTGGCCAGCATGATCCACGGGCTGACTGTTCCTGGCTCCATTGAGGTTGCGCAACGCAAAAAGGGACTTGATGTTGGACTGTTTACCTGGCTCCGCAAAGCACCTTGGGGCAATCCGATCTTTTCCGGAATGTTCTTGTCGTTGATCGGTTTCGGTTTCATCGGTGGCATTACGGGTGTGGTCATGAGTGTGGAGCAGATTAACATGCTCATTCACAACACCATGTATTTGCCCGGCCATTTTCATGGTACCGTGGTGTGCGGGACTACGATGGCGTTCATGGCAATTACTTACTGGCTGATCCCCGTGGTTTTCCAACGCAAAATAGCGCTGCCAGGATTGGCAAAATGGCAACCCTATATCTTCAGTCTGGGCGCCTGGGTTTTCTCGATAGCCCTGATGGGTGCCGGTACTTTGGGTGTGGCCCGTCGGCATGCAGATATTACATTTGCCGGTCAGCCACTGGCATATGAGTATCCGGAGATAGCCAAAGGCTTGATGGATTTGGGTGAGCTCTTTGGTGTGGTGATGGTTGTTGGTGCTGTCATGTTTGTTGTAATCGTATTGGCTTCCATCTTTGCAGGTGAGCGCATCTTGGAAGGTTCTGCACCATGGCCGAAAGTTGAAGATGCCGATGTTGTGTTTGAAAAGACAGGGAAGAAACATGTTGGTCTTGCCGGCTTTGAAGCACCGGGCACTTTTGTGTTGGCCATGATCCTGTTTGTGACCATCGTGTTGTACTACTTTATTAACTTCAAGTATTTGTCGACTGTATGGCCATTGTCCTAACAAGGCCGGCTCCAGGAAAGATCTAAATAAGTTATGGGAAATGTTGCCGTGATGAACATTATTCAACCGCTAACATGGAAAACAGGCACGAAATGGGGTGATTCTGCCCCATTTCGTGAGCCCATAGGGACGTAAAGCCAATGATCAAACAATACGTGGATGTATTCAAGTTGCGCATCGGTTTTGCGATTACCCTCGCAGCTTTGGCCGGCATGGCAATTACTCCAGGACAACAAATGCCGGCTTGGAAAGTGCTGGTTTTATCATTGACGGTGTTGATCGCATCTGCCGCCGCCGGGGCTTTTAACCAGTATAGCGAATGCGATATTGACGCAAAAATGGCGCGCACAAAAAATCGTCCCTTCGTGAGCGGATACTTTCACCATGATCGTAAATGGTTGGTGATAATTGGGTTGTTGCTTCTGGTTGCAGTGGCATCTGCCGCTGTTGCATTCAATACGATGACGGCACTCAACATTTTTCTCGGTGCATTCACTTATGCCATCATTTATACGGTATGGCTGAAACGGCGAACCTGGTTGAATATTGTATTTGGTGGATTAGCCGGCAGCTTTGCCGTACTTGCTGGCGCTGCAGCAGTCGACCCATCATTTGGCCCACTTCCAGGAGCTTTGGCGTTGGTCTTATTTCTGTGGACACCACCCCACTTCTGGAGTTTGGCAATCGCCATACGGGATCAGTATGCCGAAGCGGGGGTGCCCATGTTGCCCGTGGTAAAAGGCAATCGGAAAGCAGCACGCATCATATTGGGACACACCATCCTTTTGGTGGCGGTTTCACTAATACCAATGTTTTACGGCTCGGGCTGGATTTATCTCGCTGGTGCCTTGTCGGGAGGGGGGTATTTCCTGATTAGGAGCGTACAACTGGCCCGCAATCAGACGAAGCAAACAGCCATGGCTAATTTCTATGCGTCACTGGTGCAACTATGCCTGTTGATGTTTGCAGTAATTCTGGACGCGAGTTTGGCTGCCTGATACCCGCCTTGTTCGAAATGCGAGATTTGGGTGACATCATCATAGATAAGCCAAAATTAGATGAAGTTAAAAATTATGCACCCCCGTTTTTTAGCGCTGATTTTAGTAGTTTTTATATCTGCAACAAAACCTTCCTCGGCACATGATGGTGATGCTAGTGGTGTAACGCTTTATAAAAACACTGTATCGGCGGCAAAGCTGCATGTACAGCCGGAACGGTCAGATTTTCAGGGTTTTGATCAAAAGGAAGCCTTCAAAACAAGCCAGGATGCGATAGGAAACCAACTCGGTGATTACACGTTCCTGAGTAGTAGTGGGCGGGTACTGAGGTTGTCCGACTATCGGGGCAAGCCTTTGGTCATAGACATGATCTATACCCATTGCCCATTTGTCTGTGAAATCAAAACCCGCAATCTCGATGCGCTCAAATTGTCACGAGAGGCATTTGGGAATGACAGCTTTGCAGTGCTGACAATTGGTTTCGATACCGCAAATGATACTCCTGAGGCGATGGGTAATTTCATCAAGAGAATTCGCATGGATACGAAATTATCTAACTGGGAATTCGTCAGCGCTGATGCAGACACAATAAAAAATTTGAGCAAGGATTTGGGATTTGTTTTTGCTCCCTCACCCAATGGTGGATTCGATCATATAACGCAGACAACTTTTATCGATGGGAGGGGCAGGGTTTATCAGCACGTTTACGGAGAAGAATTTGATAACAAAACGCTGCTCGAGCCTTTGAAAAACATGATTTACAACATCAAGGCGAATGAGCCCGGGTTTGCAGGCCTATCCAACAAGGTGCGATTCTTTTGCACAGTCTATGACGCCCAGACAGGAAAATACAACATCGATTACAGCTATTTTTATGGTATTGGGTTTGGAATTCTCATCAGCCTGTTTATTACCTGGTGGATCGTGAGCGAATATCATCGCGGCCACAAACAGAGGAAGCTCCACGATGCCTGAGACGCATCAGTATGGGGAAATATGGGACTCCTGATTGCCTGTGCACCACCGCTACTTTCATATTCGCATCTACCGATGCTCATCCGGTACATCAGCAGGAAATATGCAGACCGCCCCTAGGAATATCCAGTGATCAAATTGATACAACGCTTCGGACAGAATATTTTCCTACGTCTAGAAGGCGGACTCAACAGCGTTTTTGGATCAGCATTGAACCCGCTTTATTCATTGGGGGCAATCACCTACTGGATGTTCTGGATCATTGTAGTCAGCGGTTTTTATATTTATGCGTTCTATGATACTGGGGTTGAAAAGGCTTTTAGTTCGGTTGAGCGTATAACTCATGAGCAATGGTATCTGGGAGGCATAATGCGCAGCTTGCATCGATATGCCTCCGATGGGATGATACTGGCCGCTCTCGTGCATATGTTGCGCAATTTTGTCTTTGATCGCTACCGAGGCTTCCGCTGGTTTTCATGGTATACCGGCCTCGTGGTCTTGTTTCTGATTTCAGTTGCCGGGATAAATGGCTACTGGCTGGTTTGGGACAAATTGGCACAATTTGTTGCTGTGGCCAGCACAGAATGGCTGGATGCTTCACCGATCTTTAGTGCTCCCCTGGCGCGCAATTTCCTGGAACAGGGGAGTGTTAATGATCGTTTCTTCTCCCTGCTTTCATTTGTACACATTGGCGTCCCGGCGGGTGCATTTGCACTGATCTGGATTCATACTCAACGGGTTCCGCAGGCTAAGACATCGCCACCAAGAACGCTCAAGGTCGGATTGACCCTGTCCATGATCGTACTTGCAATAGCCAAGCCTGCGTTGAGCCAGGGAGGGCCGGCAGATCTAGACTCCACGCCATTTGTTCTGCATCTGGATTGGTTTTATCTGTGGACTTACCCCTTACTCTATTCTTGGGGTCCGGGCAAAGTATGGGTGCTGGCGGGAGGCATTACAGCGCTTCTTCTATTCCTGCCTTTCCTGGGAGGTAGGAAAAGCGGAAAAGGCGAGTATGAGATTACCTCCATTCCTAGTGGACATAAAGTTACAGCCATAGAAGGAGAAACGATACTTGAGGCCGCACTTCGCCAGGGATTGAATCTGCCTTATCAATGCCGTGACGGCGCTTGTGGGACATGCAAGGGCAAGATCCTGAGAGGCTTGGTCGATTATGGCACCTACCAATATGGTGTGCTCAGCGATGTTGAAAAAGCGGAAGGCAATGCATTGTTCTGTTGCGCCAAACCGCTATCCGATCTCTACATAGAGTGCCACGAGGTCACTGAGTTGAGCGGGCTTCAGGTTAAAACCATTAATTTCATTGTGAAAAAAATGGAACGGGCGGCACATGACGTTATGTTGCTTGAATTACAGCCTGAAATTGAGGAGCCCTTGAATTTTATCTCTGGCCAGTATGTTTCTGTACTATTGGATGATGGCACCAAACGCAGTTTTTCAATTGCAAATGCACCCCATAGGTCAGATCAGTTGCAAATGCATATTCGCTTGGTGGAAAACGGAAAATTTACCAGTCATGTCTTCAATGAGATGAAAGTGGGTGACATGCTCAAGGTGGAAGGTCCCCTCGGCAGTTTTTTCCTGCATGAGACAATCGACAAACCGATTATTTTTATGGCGGGAGGAACTGGTTTTGCCCCCGTCAAGAGTATGGTGGAGCATGCTTTTAATACCGGTATAAAACGTTCAATGGTGTTGTACTGGGGTGTCAGGACGCAGGCTGATTTGTACCTTTCGGGTTTACCGGAACAATGGCAACGGGAACATGATAATTTCAAGTTCATCCCGGTTTTATCAGAGCCAAATTTGAAGGAAGATTGGCAGGGTAGAACGGGCCTGGTTCACGAAGCGATTTTACAGGACTACCAGGAATTGGATGAATATCAAATATATGCCTGCGGCCCCCCTGCAATGATTGAAGCTGGTCGTGCGCCATTCATGGCCAAAAAACTACCGGAAACCCAATATTTTTGCGACGCGTTTCTGATTACTGTCCATAAGCCTTCAGTTGTGGAAGTTCCGGCACCTCTTGGGGGCGGGGAAGCGCATGGCTAAGCCATTAAGATACTTTGGCCAGGGGCTGTTTTATGCCCTATTCATGGGGGTGATCGGCTATTTTTCTACTTCTCCGGCATACACTCATCTGCCACCGGATGAAACGTTGATCAAGCTGAGCTTCAGACATGCGGGCCAGCTCATAGGAAATTGTCGCAAGCTTACTCCAGAAGAAATCGCCAGATTGCCCGCTTACAAGCGCAAAGGGACTCAGGAATGCCCACGCGGGCGTGCCGATGTGGTTGTTGAACTGGAAATGGACGGGAAATTACTCTATCACGGGATATTGAGGCCGACTGGTCTGGCGCACAGCAGCAATTCGAATATTTACCTGCGCATCCCGGTAAAGGCTGGCATCCACATCCTCAAAGCGCGCCTCAGGGATCATGCCGGGAATGATTTTAACTATAAACATGAGGAAACGGTAAACCTTGCTCCGGGCCGCATCATGGTAATCGATTTTAAAGCGGCAACTGGCGGATTTATTTTCGAGAATAAAAATGGGGCATGAGGGCAATGAATGAGTGTGGGATTTCAGCAGGCGGTTACTAGAAAAGGAATGGGTGTGACAGGCGAAGAAGAGCATCAATGCGGGTTTCTACTCTCCTCCCCATCGGACGCGAGTCGTAGTCTGGCTTCGGGTTGGTTGTGGCTCGGTATCGCATCGCTGTTGGGCGCAGGGCTGTTCGCTATACTTCTGGTGCTTTCCCGCACCCCCTATATTCAGGATGTTTTTCCATGGGTTGATTTTTTTCATACTGCTCTTGTGGTGCACGTCGATCTGTCAGTGCTGCTGTGGTTCCTGGCATTCGCCGGTGTGGTGTGGAGTATGAATTCATCTCCCAGATACACCCAGATTGGGTGGATGGCTCTGGTGTTGGCCGCTAGTGGGGCCACGGTGATTGCCCTGTCTCCATTTGTTGGCGCTGGAAAACCGCTCATGAGCAATTATGTCCCCGTAATTCAAGGGGTCACTTTCTTTACAGGATTGATCCTGTTTGTCATGGGTGTTGCATTACTGGTGCTGCGTAGTTTGAT
>JAGWPH010000117.1 GCA_028870615.1 Betaproteobacteria bacterium | reverse complement strand
CTGGTCGCAAAGCGCCTGATCCCTCCGACCCCAAACCCCCGGAACAGCCTGAGCCATGAGTCCTTTTTCCCATCATTTGAAATCCATTGTCATCGCGTTGTTGTTGTCTTTGAGTCTGGCCCCGCTGGTCCGGGCTGCGGACGCCCCAAAAGAGATCAATGGGGTGCAGGTTCTGGAGGCCTTTGACCGCCAGCAGGCAGATCGGGTGGACTCCGCCGCGTCCATTGGAGACAAAAAGAAACACCTCATCATGTTCATGCTGGGGATCCCCCTCCTGATTTTGTTGCTGTCCACCGGTGCCGTGGGGGTTGCCATGGGACTATTCGGCAAACCGCTATTTCTGGTACATATGATTTTGGCGGGCCTCACCATGACCCTTGCGCTGGTGCATGTGATCGTGGGTCTGGTCTGGTTTTATCCCTTCTGAGGTGAAAATCGCCGCCAGCCCGTCCACCGTGCGGATGGGGTTGCTCGCCCTGTTCTACGGGGGTTCCGGACTCGTCAGCGTGGCCTACGAAGTGCTCTGGGCACGCATGCTCTCGCTCCAGTTTGGTGTCAGCGTGTTTGGGGTGGTGATTACCGTAGCGGCGTTTATGACGGGGCTGGGGTTGGGTAGCCTCGCTCTGGCTGACCGGGCGGCGCGTGTGCAATACCCCCTGCGGATGTTGGCCTGGCTGGAGGGGGGCGTCGCCCTGTTTGCCCTGGCCCTGCCCTGGGGGGTCCACCTGACGAATCATGGCATCGATGCCGCCGCAGCCCAGCTCTCACCAGGGGCCTGGCGGGCCCTGATGGCAGGAGCGGCCTTTCTGTTGTTGACGCTGCCGGCTTGCGCCATGGGCGCCGGGTTCCCGTTATTGCTGCAATCCCTCAAGCATCCCCAGCAGGCGCTGGGGCGTCTGTATGGCATCAATACGCTGGGCGCAGTCCTGGGAGCCCTGCTTCCCCTCATTTTGCTGCCCTGGCTGGGTTGGAACCTTGCGTTGCGTGCAGTGGCGTTGCTTGGGTTGGGAGTGGCGCTGGGGTTTTGGGTGCTCTCCAGGGGGGCAGGCACTGTCCTGGGTCCTGAACCCACCCCCCAGCGCCCGCCCGCCGGGCTGGTGCTGTCCTATGCCGCTTTGGGTGCAGCCAGTCTGGGGCTGGAAGTGGCCTGGACCCGTCTGTTCGGTCTCATCATGTTGCGTACGGAATATGTGCTGGCCCTGATTCTGGCGGTGTTTCTGACGGGCATCGGATTGGGGAGCCTGATCGCTGCGCGCCGCCACTCGGCCCGCTGGGCGATGCTGTTGCCCTGGTGCGGCGCGGGGTTCACCTTGCTGGGCCTGTGGGCATTGCCCTGGGTTTCGGCCTGGGAGGAGCAGGCGCACTGGGCTTCCCTGGGGATGGCCCTGCTGGTTCAGGGCAGTGTATTGTTAGTGCTTACACTCCCGGTAACCCTCGTACTTGGGGCCTGGTTACCCATATTGACGCGTCAGTCGCAGAGCAATGGGTTGTGGCTCTACGGGGCCAATTCCCTCGGGGCGGCACTGGGGGCGGTGGTTGCTGGCGGGTTGCTGATTCCCTGGGTCGGGACGGCAGCCACCCTGGTGGTGGCGGCCTTTGCCATGCTGTTGCTGGGGTTGACCTGGAACCGCCCTTTCCGCATCTGGATGGGCCTGCCCCTGCTCATTTTGGGTGTTGCAGGCTATGGCCTCGCGACGCTGCCGCCTGCCAGTGCCCTGCTGCCACAGTCTTTGTCCGGAAGCCGCGACCTGTACCGTTACGAGGATGCCATTGCCATGACCCAGGTGGTGGAACAGGCGGATGGCCAGCGCCTGCTCCTCACCGACCTGCAACGTCGCGATGCCTCCACCGAACCCACGGCAGTATTTATCCAGGCCAACCAGGCCCGCCTGCCTTTGCTGCTGCACCCCGAAGCGCACTCGATTCTGTTCGTGGGGCTGGGCACGGGAATTTCGGTGACCGGATCGGCAGCTTACCCCGCCTTGCAGCGCAGTGCCGTCGAGTTGTCCCACGGAGCCCTCCTGGCTGCGCAGCGCTGGTTTGCACCGCTCAATCAGGAAGTGCTGGACCAGACCACCCTTTATCAGGACGACGCACGCCATTTCCTGAGCGCCAGTACGGCGCACTATGACGTGATTGTCGGCGATCTGTTCCATCCTGACCTGGCCGGCGTCAGTTCGCTGCTGTCGGTACAGCAATTTGAGAGAACACGGGCGCACTTGTCGGAGCAGGGCCTGTTCGTGCAATGGCTGGCGCTCAACCAGTTTGATCCGGAATCGCTGGACGTTGTCCTGCGCAGTTTTCGTGCCGTTTTCCCCCAGGCGCAACTCTTCCTGGACGGCATGCATCTGGCGCTGGTCGGTCCGCGCGGGCCGTGGCTGGGCGCGCCGCCCGCTTTGGCCAACCTGCAGCGTCTGAATCCCCGGCAGCGGCTGGAAGCCACTGCCGGGGAGGGTGAAATGACCTGGTTGGGGCGCTACTGGGGACCCATCGTCGCAAGCCCTGGGCCGGTACAGGACGAATGGGCGCCGGTAATCGAGTTTCGCCTGCCCCGGGTGCGTTATGGGGGCAGCGTGGGTGCTTCTGCCTTGCTCCAGCATCTGCTGGAGGTCCGTCCCCGGGTGGAACAGGCCCAGGCCCTGCTGCACATTGCTCCGGCACAGCAGCCCGGGTTTCAGCGTGCTTATATCGGCACGGAACTGCTGGTGCGCAGCTGGATTGCCGCGATGCGCGGCGAGTCCAGCCAGGCTGACCGTCTGGTTGGGCTGGCCTTTGACGCCAACCCGCACGACCGCTGGACGGCGTATGCCTTGTCCGACCTGATGTTGGCGCATCTGGATGGCGCTGTGGCACGCGGCCTGGATCGCCAACAGGCGTTACAGAAATTGTTACAAATCAACCCAAATCTGACAGATGTGCTGAGGGCACTATGGCATGAGCAGATCCAGCGGCAGGATCCCCAGGCTGAAGCCACCCGGCAGCGCCTGCTGCAATCCAGCCCCCTTGACCGGGAAGCACGGTCGGCGAAGCATTAGCAAGTTATAATCAGCCTTCGAGCCCAGCCACAAGACAATCATGAGTTCAGTGTTTGTTTCACCCACGCGATATCATCAACGCCGCCGCATGGCACAGGCGCTTTCGGTCCTTCTGGCGGTCCTGGTTCCGGCGACCGGGTTGTTTCGCATCGATCCCAGCGCCGGGGCCCTGGTAGTACTGGACCGGCAAATCTGGTTTTCTGATTTTTTTCTGATCGCCGGGCTCTGGATCCTGTTGGTGAGCGCTCTGGTCATGCTTTATTCCACTGCAGGCACGGTGTTTTGCGGTTGGGTCTGTCCCCAGAATATCCTGGCAGAATGGGCCAATCACATGACCCACAAGCTGTTAGGAAAGCGCGCCGAAGTCAGTCTGGAGGGAGATGCGCCCGTTGTGGCGGCGGCCAAGAACAAAGCCCTGAACTGGACGTTGCTGGCCCTGGCGTTTCTTGGGGTTTCCATGTTGTTTGGTCTGGTCCCCCTGTTCTATTTTTATCCTCCGGACACGGTCTGGTCTTTCATGATCTGGCGGGCGGACCCCAAGCTGGCCGGCTCGCTGCACTGGATTTATGCCGTATTCGTACTGATCATCCTGATTGATGTTGCCGTGATCCGACATTTCTGGTGCCGCTTCGCCTGCATCTATCGGGTCTGGCAACACAGTTTCCGGACCCGCGAAACGCTCCACGTGAAGTACGACGCCAGTCGTGCCGGCGATTGCGAAAAGTGCAATTATTGTGTGAGTTCCTGTTTTATCGATATCGACCCTCGCAAGACAGCGATCTACGACAGTTGCATCAATTGTGGAGAATGTATCGATGCCTGCAATCGCTTGCATGCCAAAAAGCAGGTCGCTGGGTTGCTTCGTTTTGAGGTGGGTGAACGCAAGGAGCAGAAGGTCTCGCGGATTTATTTTCGCAATAATATGGCGTCGCTGAATTCCCGCAGCAGCTGGATGGGTGTGATTGCGGCGCTTGGCGCCAGCCTCTTTCTGTGGGGACTGTGGAGCTGGGAACCCTTTCATCTGGCCGCCTACCGTGCCGAGGTCCAGGCCGCAGACACCAACCTGGATTATCGGATTGCACTGACCAACAAACGTTACCGGCCCGAAACGGTTGCGGTGGCAATTCAGGGACTGACGCCTGCCGACTACCATCTTTCACAATCCAGCGTGACCATCGGGGCAGCCGGACGGGCTTCGGTCATCCTGTCGCTTTCAAACCACCTGTCGCACGGGATGCATTCCTTTACGGTGGTCGCATCGGCACCCGGGGGCTGGCAGAGCAGTTTTCCGATCCAGCATTTTTCAGAACATTGAGCGCAGTAGCGGGGGGGGAATCATGTCAGATCCATCAAAGCAACAGGAGCACCCCAGGACATTGGGTGCAGTTCATTCGGAATGGGGCAGTCAGGCCGCGGATCATTTTGGATACGAATCGGATGAAGATCGTAAAGCCAAACGCGGTCTGGAAGATTGGGAGCTGGTGGAGAAGATTCCCGAATCACAAAAGCCGGTGCCTTACTGGTTTTATGCCGTGGTCGCGGTGGTGGTGTTGATCGGTGTGGGATTGGCTTTTCCATTCTGGGGCTCGCGTCCGGGACAGGAGCGCAGCTGGCTCGACTGGGGATTTGCCGTGGCCCTGGTCTACCTTGCCGTGGCAGGGTATTTCGTGCATTTCATGGTGCGCATGTATGGTTCGGCCGCGGCAGGGAGGCTTGATTCCGATCCAGGGTCTGACAAGTCGAAGGTTCCGCCGGATCGCCCGTCAGGACAGTCTTGAATGATGGGCCGGGCCCGTTTGCGGCGATGCCGATCTGTCCTGATGCTGATGGGGGCGCTTGCCCTGCTGTCCAGTTGCAGTAGTAGTAATCGCGTGGCGGACAGCATTCCACAGCAATGGCAGGGGCTGGAGATCCGGGTGGAAAGCCGACCCAGTCCGCCGGTGCCGGGCATGAATGAATTTCTCGTCATTGTCACGGATGAACGGGGTCAATCCGCCTGGGATTGCCAGGTGAGTGTACGCACTGCCCAGGCGGATCCCTGGAAGCAGTCCATTCAGGATGGTCGGGTGGGGGTGTACCGCAGGGCAGCCCTGGTGGGCGCAGGGGAACGTTCCGTGTTGCAGGTACAAATCCGCCGCAACAACGACGAGGGTCTGCTGCGTTTTCCGCTTAATCTCGAGGGTCGTTGAGATGCGCCGGTGAAGCGGAGAGCAGCGTCAGCACAACATTCGAGAAGTAGACCATGAAACCGACGGCCATGCAGGTGCCCGCCATGGCCACGATCGGACCATACCAATGGTGTGCGGCGATCATGGCCACCCGGTCATGCAGCATCAGGTAGCCTTCCCATAATCCAAACACCATCTGCGTGGTGTAAAAGCTGTAAACCCCGATAGCCATCCACCAGAACGAATGTTGCACCAGGCGTCGCGAATAGATGGGTTTGCCGCTCAGGAGCGGTATCAGATAATAGGTCACACCCATAGCCAGCATCACCACCCCCCCCACCAGATTCATGTGCGCATGGGCCAGCGGATCAATCATGTGCCCGGGGCCTCCGTAGGGGCTGCCAATGGAGTCCAGCCAGGCGCGGATCGGCGGAAACACCTGCAGCATGCCGTGCATGGCGCCAATGAACAGGGAGAGTGCAGAAACCAGCAGAAACTTGACCAGGGAGCGGTTTTCGGAGGTGGGCATCAGGGTCAGATCACAGGAAGAACAGGGATTTTCGGGAAACACAAGCCCCCAGACCACGCATCAATGTGGCCCGTTCCGCTTTGTCGAAGTTTTCTCAAATGAACCCACCAGGCGATCATGGGAAAGGCCTGGTGGGCCGGGGAGTG
>JAGWPH010000116.1 GCA_028870615.1 Betaproteobacteria bacterium | reverse complement strand
TATGGCTTGTCCATGGATGATGTTTCTCATGCCCTGTCTGCATCCAACGTTATAACCGCCATCGGCAGGCTGGAGGATCACTACAAGCTCTACCTTGCGATTGCCGATACCCGCCTGCTCAACGCCGAACAAATAGGCACGACCGTGCTCAAGACCGGCAGCAACGGATTGGTGCACCTAGAGGACGTAGCCGATGTAAGACGATCTGTCGTCCCCCAGTGGATACGGGTCAATGCAGACGGCCACGATGCCGTGCTGTTCCAGATTTACCAGCAGCCCGGCGCTAACAGCGTAAAGATAGCAAAGGGCATCAAGACGCAACTCTCATTGTTCAAGGCCCATCTGCCTGAGGGAGTCAAGATCGCCAATTGGTACGACCAGGGAGATCTGGTGGTGAACTCAGCTGCCAGCGTGCGCGATGCAATTCTTATCGGCATTGCACTGGCCGCGCTGGTGCTCTACGTATTCCTGCGAAACAGCAAAGTCACACTCATTGCAGTGCTGGTAGTGCCGGCGGTTCTTGCCACCACGGTGGTGTTGCTTCACGTTCTCGGCATGAGCTTTAACATCATGACACTGGGCGGCATGGCAGCAGCAGTGGGACTCATTATTGACGATGCAATTGTGATGGTGGAGCACATCATGCGAAGGCTGAAGAAAGGCAATTTCCCTCACCACCAGAAAGTGATGAATGCAGCTACGGAGTTTTTAAGGCCGCTGGCCGGCTCTAGTGCAGCCACTCTGGTGATTTTCATACCATTGGCTTTCCTGAGTGGAGTGACGGGGGCTTTTTTCAAGGCGCTGTCGCTGACCATGGCGGCCAGTTTGTTCATTTCATTTATCGTAACTTGGCTGGCCGTGCCCATACTAGCCGATCACTGGCTTTCGGAAAAGGATGCAGAATCAGAGCGGGAAGGACGGTTAGGCGTCCGGATGCATGCCGGGTATGAAACCTTGATGCAAAGGATCCTGGCTCGCCCGGTATGGCTGTTGGCATTCATCCTGCCACTGCTGCTAGGCGGCCTGCTGGCCTACCACGCCGTAGGCACGGGTTTTATGCCGGCAATGGATGAAGGAGGTTTCATTCTGGATTACCGCAGCCCCCCTGGTACCTCGCTCACTGAAACGGACAGACTGCTGCGCGAGGTGGAAGAAATCATCAAGTCCAACACCAATGTCGACACCTATTCGCGGCGCACCGGCACGCAACTGGGTGGTGGTCTTACCGAGGCGAACGAGGGGGATTTTTTTATCCGCCTCAAGCCACAACCGCGCGCTCCCATCGATGAGGTCATGGAGCAGATTCGTACTCGCGTGGAGAAGGAAGTGCCGGGTCTCAACATTGAATTTGCACAATTGATGGAGGATATTATTGGCGATCTTACTGCCGTCCCCCAGCCTATCGAGGTGAAGATATATTCCGACGACCAGGCAAAGCTGTCGACTTTGGCAAAGAAAACAGCCGAGGCCATTAGGCACATTCCGGGTGTGGTCGATGTGCGCGATGGCATCAATCCGGCCGGGGATGCGCTGGAGGTTCATGTGGATCGCGTCAGGGCCGCGCTCGAAGGTGTTGATCCAGAAAGCGTGACGCGAATGCTGGGCAACCTTTTGGGCGGCAACGTCACGACTGAAATTCAGAGTGGCCCGAAGATGGTCGGCGTGCGCGTGTGGTCTCCGGTCGATTTGCGCAATACCGACGACAAGCTTGCCGGTCTGCCGATGCGCGCACCGGATGGACACCTCTTTCCATTAAAACGGGTCGCGGACATCAAGGCTGTTTCTGGCCAGCCACAAATCAACCGGGACAACCTGAAACGCATGATAGCCGTCACAGGGCGCATCAGCGGCCGGGATATGGGATCGGTGATCCGGAATGTGAAGCAGGTCATGGATGCACCGGGCATGTTGCCATCCGGCATGTACTACAACCTTGGTGGGCTTTATCAGCAGCAGCAGAGCGCGTTCCACGGTTTGCTGGCAGTGTTGGCTGCGGCAGTGGCCCTGGTGTTTCTGTTGCTCCTGTTTCTGTATGAACGATTCCGCATGGCGATTTCCGTGATGCTGATTCCCGTCATGTCCCTGTCGGCAGTCTTTGTCGCCTTGTGGGCTACTGACATTGAACTCAACATATCGGCCATGATGGGAATGACCATGATTGTGGGTATCGTGACCGAAGTGGCGATCTTCTATTTTTCGGAGTATCAGGTTCTGACAGAAAATGTCTCGCACCGGGATGCCCTGATTCTGGCGGGCAAAAACCGCATGCGTCCCATTGCCATGACCACGCTCGCGACCATTCTGACCCTGATGCCGCTGGCGATGGCAATGGGTCAGGGGTCGGCCATGCAACAACCGCTGGCAGTAGCGATCATTGCGGGACTTGTCGTGCAATTTCCACTGGTGTTGATCGTCATGCCGGTATTGTTCGACCTGATGCAAAGATTGAAACGCAATGGGGTGCGTAGTTAAGTCGGCCTTAAGTGTTGATGTCGCATCCTTGTTCACATGGCGAACATTCTCGCCAGGTGAATATAAAGGAGATTGAAATGAAGAAATTGATTGTTGCAACAGGTGCAATCTGCTTATCTGCATTTTTGCTTTCAGCCCAAGCCTATACTGGCGAAGAGCTTGCCAAGGATGCCAAAATAAGTTTGAAAGAAGCGCGCGCAATCGCACTCAAGGCATTCCCCGGTAAGATTACCGATGAGGAGTTGGAAAAAGAGAAGGGTGGCAGCGGTTTGCGCTATTCATTCGACATCAAAGGCGACAAGGCAACCAAAACCCAGGAAGTGGGCGTGGATGCGGTGACAGGCAAGGTATTGGAAAACGCGCCTGAAGGTGCAAATCCAGACTGACGGAGAAATATCATCATGCGGCTTTTGGTGGTGGAAGACGACCCGATGATCGGGGACAGCATGCAGCGCGGGCTCAAAAAGTCCGGCCTTGCCGTTGACTGGGTACGCGACGGAAAAGACGCCGAATTGGCACTGGGAAACGGGGTGTATGACTTGATGATCCTCGACCTTGGGCTCCCCCGCAAAGGCGGGCTGGAGTTGCTCAGCCAGTTGCGCGGGCAGGGAAGCGATCTGCCTGTGCTGATCGTCACTGCCCGC
>JAGWPH010000115.1 GCA_028870615.1 Betaproteobacteria bacterium | reverse complement strand
TTAGAGCAGGTCTTAAAACCTGCGTTCGGCCAAGCAAATCGTGTAAATTGAGGGGGCGTTCCTGGTCAAGGGCTCAAAGACCATACCAGGGGTTACGCGCGTTTGTCTGGCACAGCCTATTTTATCTACAAGCCATTCTGTAAGGGGGGGAGTAAATGCGTAAGTCAATGATCAAGTTTTCATCGGGGGTGGCAATGGTAGCCGCTCTGGTCGGCGGTTCTGCGCTTGCTAGTGAAGAGGGTGCCATGAATGGTGACCTCGCCAATGGCAAGAAAATCTTTACGGAAGGCAAGGGCGCTGCCGTGGCCTGCATGACCTGCCACGGCCCCACGGGCTGGGGCATCGACGCCATGGGTGCGCCACGTCTGGCCAATCTGGGATACCCCTACATCGTCAAGCAACTGTCGGACCTGGCTGAGGGCCGACGCACGCCATCCGGCGCTGGCGCGGTCATGCCCATGTTTGCGCAACAGCTCTCCGACCAGGACCGTCGCGATGTGGCGGCCTACGTTAATTCATTCGACGGCCCACCTGAGCTATCCGACCTCAAAGAGATCAAGGACAGCGGCCAGCCCGTGGGTGAAAAATATCGGGGGCAAGTGATCGTCAAATTCGGAGTGCTGGGCAAAGTCTCGGCATGCGCATCCTGTCACGGGTACAACGGGCGGGGAGCGGCTCCCATTTTCCCTGTGATCGGACAGCAAAAGTACACTTACCTCGTCAACCAGCTTCACAACTGGCGTGATGCAAGCCGTACCAATGATCCCTACGGCATGATGCGTGCTATCGCCAAGAACCTGACAGATGAAGACATTCTCAACGTGGCGGCCTACCTGTCCTCGGCTCCCCGCACCACGGGCGCCACAATCGATAACACCAGCAGAACCAGCAAGGCCCAGTGATCGCAGTCCGGCCTCTGAAGTAGTTGCCGGGTTCACAGGGTCAGACGAAGTATCGCAAACCCGCGCGCTTCACCGTGCGCGGGTTTTGTTCTTTGTATCCGAAGCATCTCGGGAGAGCCGTACATCATGAAACTCAGCCAGTTAAAACTGGGCGAAAAGATCCTGTTCGGCGTCACTGGCCTGATTATCGTGTTTGCCGTACTCAGTTTTATCATGCTGGAAGTGTATCGATCCCATCTTGACCGCCCCATGTATCCTGCCACAACCCAGTTCGATTTCTCCCCGGAAGGCCAAAAGGGCTCCAGATTGTTTCGGACGCATGGCTGTACGGATTGCCACCGCGCCCTGCGCAATGGAACCAACCAGGGGGTCAGCCTCGACGGCATCGGTTCAAAACGTAGCCTGGACTACCTTTTGCAATTTCTCAAAAAGCCCGAGACCATCTACGAAACCAAAACCATGGACCATGGTCCAACCAAGGGCGCTGCGTATGTGGCCAAGCTTCCCGGTGAGGAACTGCACGCCATTGCCGTCTTTCTGTCAGAATTGAAGGCGATCCAGGGCTCGGCGGACGCACGCCTGCCCATGCCTGAGCGCTCCGGGTTTGTGGACGAAATGGTCAAGATCTGGGCACCGGACACCTGGAAGAAGGAACGTCGTGACTTGCGTGAGGAAGCAGCTTCACCCAAATAGCGAGAGAGACCCCTGGCATGCTCCCACAGAATTCACTCCATCCCGATATCAACAACCGCGAGTACACGACGTTTACGCTGCTGTTTGTGTACGCATGCATCACCTATGCCATCATTGGCTTTTCCTGGGGGGCCTTGATGGGCGGCATACCGGCCTTTCGCATGTTTGTCGACACTGCGCCGCACGGGCGCCTGATCCTGCTGGCTCATGGTCACATCAACCTGCTGGGCTGGGTCGAAATGGCCATTTTTGGATCGATTTATTATTTCATTCCGCGCCTCGTCAACCGCCCCATCTACAGCATGTCCCTGGTCAAGATTCATTTCTGGATGCACAACATCGGCCTGATGGGCATGGTGATCCTGTTTACCACTGCCGGTGTCATCGGCGGCTATGATCCGGGACCCCAGGTCGAAGCGACTGTCACCCACCTGATGGCCG
>JAGWPH010000114.1 GCA_028870615.1 Betaproteobacteria bacterium | reverse complement strand
GGTCGTAGCAGCACCGCCCGTCCCGCTTGTGACCCACAACCAGCGGCCTCGATAACTCTGTAGTATTCTCTGTCATAGGTGTCCACGTAGATGAACGTGGACACAATCATTCCCTACAAAACCCCCCAGTGCCAGACGCTGTTTAATGAGCGCTTACCTTAAGACAGTTGGTTTGGGTCGTACTCCTTCTCATCGCGATCTTGATGATGGGCATTTTGGCTTTCCTCATTAAAAACCCCACCGCCTTGTGAGCAGTGGGGTTTTATTTGTTCCAACCCACGGTGTTCTGTGGGCATTTCCAGTGAAGAAAGAGATCAGCCTAGGGTAGAGACACTAGAGGCTAGAGTGCCAAGTGTCCCGTGGTAGCCGACCAATACGATGCTCACCAAATCATGTGTACCGTTAGCACCCGCATCAAACGTCACCAGTGTGTCATTCCCTGATCCGTTGTAAGTGAACACACCACTGCTATAGGTACCATGTGCCTCTTGAATAGTGCTATTGGCACCAGCGAGGTTTGTTGCCTGAACAATCGTTTGTGATGCAGTCAGAATGGCTGAAGATTGCGCAGTTTCCGTTGTAAAGTTGATCGTGTCACCAGATGCAAGACCGGTAACAACGTTCATACCCGACGTCAGCAGTGAAGCTTGTGTTGACGAAGCTGAGTTAATACCACTCGAGGTCGTAACAACATCAGCCAGAGTAATGGCATCTACTCCAGTGTGTGCACCAAAAGTCACAGCGCTACCCCCGGTGGTAGCTGCCGTATCCGTGCCCAACTTGACGGTGTCTGCTCCAGTACCCAAGGTGACAGTATTGGCCTTTGCGCTTGAGTGCAGATCAATAGTCACAGCTGAGTTGTCGGTTGAGCCGGCTACAGTCAGCGCCGCACTATTGGCACCCGATGCAAACGTACCAATCACTGCACCCTTTAGGTTCAGGGTAGTTAAAGCTGTGTCAGTTACTCCATTGGTTAATGTTACCGTACCAGCGGTTGCCGTGTTGGTATCATTAATAGTCAATGTCGTAAGAGCCAGGGCATTTGCCGTCCCATCGCTGAAACCATTGATTGTCACGCCAGCACTGTCGTTTGCGGTAATCGAAAGCGTTCCTGATGAATTGTTGACAAGAGCGTTGGCTGTTGTTCCTACGGTTCCCGTACCAATCGTGACAGCCTCGGAACCGTTTATGTTAAGGAATACCAGTGAATTGTCAGTCAACGTATTAAACGTAAGGGCAGCTGTTGTTCCGGTAACGTTTGAGGCCGCATTTGCTGCAATTGTCAATGAGCCAGAGCTGTCTGTTTCAATACCGATTGTCAGGCTGCTTGAGCCAGTGACATTCAATGTCGACAGGTAGTTATCGGTCAGGGTACTGATAGTGTCTGTCACAAGCGTGCCAGTACCTGATGTATCTGCCTTATTAACCGTGTTAAGGGTCAAGGTGCCAAAACCAGTTCCTGCAGAATCAGCAACCGCAAATGTTCCAACCGTGAACCCTGATGTTGTTTTCGATGTGCCCACCGTAGCAGACAGGCTGTCTGAAAAACCGCTGGCATCAGCACTATTAAAGGACACCGTACCAGCGACGCCGCCATCAATTGCCAGCGTCGTAGCCGCTGCTGCATTAACAAATTTAACTAAACCGGTAACGGTTGTATTCGCCAGAACATCCAGCGCAGTGTAGCCAGTGAGTACGCTCAGATCGAATGAGCCGGTTGTGGCTGCATACGAGGGTCCAACGCCCAACGTGGTAAAGCCAGAAACAGTACCCAGGCCCTGAACTGCGGGTGTCCCGGAAGTAGGCAGGGCAGCACCATTCCAGACGATTTCATTTCCAGTCGCGCTCCCTCCCTTGATGGTCTGTGTGGCCACACTGCTGATGGTAACTGTGTCTTTCCCCGTGCCGCCAGTGAAGGCTGTTTGGGTAGAATTCAACGACACAGTGATGGCGCCAGAGGATCCGCTCGCGTTCACCGATGTGAGCTTGTTCAGTGCGCCGGCATTCAGATCCGAATCGGTCAGACCAGCCGCACCCGTCACAGTGACTGTCGCCAGAGCGGTCATCCCTGCTGCGGTTTGGGTCAAGACGCTTGAACCGCTGATGGTTTCCGCCGTAACACCGGTTGCGTTCACCGCAGTCAATGTGGACGCTGTGGCACCCGTTGTCACGTTCAGGGTGGTGTATGCGTTTTGGGTGTCCGTGAAAGTCAGCCCCGCATCATTGTTCAGGGACAGCGCCAAGGTGGTTGCCGGTGAGGCGAACGTCTTGGCGTCAACCGTCACGGTGGTAGATGCTAGAGAGTTATTGATGGTCAGGCTTGTCAGCGCGTTGTCGCTGATCTTGTTGCTCGTGCCGGACAACCCGCTCAGAGTTGCTGTCGTAATGGTCCCGGCCGTCGGCACCGTGGCAATCGTGTTGGCATCGGTGATGATGGCATTGCCATCAACCACGCCGTTGGTCACAGTAACCGCTGTGGGACTTCCGCCGTGAGAAGAACCCTGAGTACCAGCCCCGATAGCCGAACTAGTATTCGCTCCCGTGCTGGTGAAGGTCGTAGCACCGCCACTTGTTGCCCCACTGACTGTCCAATTCGCCGACGTCGTAAGTGACAGACCAGAGACCGTACCGCCAGCGGCCACCGTAGCAACATTAGCCGCCGTATACGCGGTACTGCCCGAGCTGACCGTAACTGTTACGCCGCCAATTGTCTCAGAGTCAGACGTTGTGTCTGACGAACTAAAGGCCACCCACGTGACTGTATCAACCTGCTGTACCGGTGCAGTTTGAGTAATCGAGGCGCTTGTGGTTGCGGTTCCACCAGTTAAAGTAACCACCCCACCCGTCGCAATCGTCGAACCAGAGGTTGCAGTGTTGGAGTTTGACAGGTTGTTTGTAACCGCCACAACAGTTCCGCCGGTGACGCCAACAGTTCCCGTCGCCGCACCTGAAGCAGATGCAGTGTTGTTCACTGTGATGGTGCCGGTCGGCGCTGTGGTTCCACCAACGGTGATCGTTCCACTCGTTGCCCCAGTTTCGGTCAGGGCGACATTGATCCCCCCGTCGATCGTTACATTATTGGTGGCCACGGCTGATGCAGTTGAGGTATCACTTGCCGTACTGGCCACTGTCAGGGTTAGAGCACCCCCGTTGTTTGCAGTGGTCAGGGTAGTCAACCCAGTCCAACCAGAGGTATTTGCATTAACCCCACCGCCCGAAAAGGAATCGGTCAAGTTTGCCGTCTGAATACCGCTCACAGTGGCACCAACTGCTGTCGTCGTGTTAATTCCTGCGGCGCTATCTGTGATGTTCAGCACGTTGCCCGTTCCACCGCCGCCAATCAGGTTATCGAGCGCCGAGAAGGTGGTTGCTGATGCATTGAAGGTGTTGTTCCCTGTTGACAGGCCGGTAAAGCTGTCCGCGCCCGAAGTAAGCGTAAACGTCTTGCCGGTAGAAACAGTGGTAAGGAGAGCAACTGATTCTGGAGATCCGTTTGTGGTCGTGCCTGAGTAGCTCACCCCGTTAGTGATGTTCGTGTTCAATGTCGTACTGGCCGCGCTGTAGTTGGCGTAGCTCGAATTCGTGGAAGTGATAGTCGCAAGCGCATTGACCAGCCAGTTGACGCCGTAGGCCAGCGAAACGTTGTTGGCCGGGGTGTTCACAATGCTTACCAGCGCGGCATACAACCCTGCTTGTGCCGTCACTGCTGCGGTCGAAGTGGATGTGGATGTAGTGGCCAGCCCCAGATTGCCAAAAATCTGTGTAAACGCTGTGGCCGCATCAGTCAAACCGACCTGGCCCAGATAAACGCCGGCCTGTGCGGTGCCGCTGGTATAAAGAGGCAAGTCGTGGTTATAAACGGTGTAGCCCGGCGCCTGGCCGTTGATGGCTTCATACAGGGCGACGATATTACTGGACGGGGTAAGCTGACTCATTTTAGTTCCTCTTGGTTTGCGATCGACTTTGGACGCTGTTGTCCGGAGTCAATCAGGTGCTTTAACGTTAAATCCCATGCTCGGTAAAGAGCTCTCTGTTCAAAAAAGCGCTTTTCCCAGCACGGGAAAAGATGTCCTTCGGGACCCAATCTATTCACTTTGCTTCTTTCTGCATGTGATTGGAGTCACACAAACCGTAATAATCAACGGGATGTGCGATTCCGTGCGATCGGACCGCACCGAGATTTAATCATATCCTGCAAAAAAAGCAAGAGGTTAGACTGCTTTTATCCTTAAATACCTGATAAATCATTGTGCTGTCCAACGCAACCCGGCATAAATGCCGTGATCGGTCACCGAAAACAGGGTGACATTGCTGTTTTGATGGTTGCTTTCCCCATAAATCAGGAACTCCCAGCTTTTACCCAGGGGATGGTCGTATTCCACCTTCAGGTACTGGCGGGTCACCTCCCGCGTGGCGTTGCTGGCCAGCAACGCGCTGTACCCCGTGTCGTCCCGGATCAGGCCCAACACCCCCTGAATGTCCAGTGTGCCGACACCCCAGGGATGGGTCCAGCCCAGGGTCATTTCCCCGGCCCCCTCCCCCCCTCCCGGCCGGTCATTACCGGCTGCGAGATCCCGGCCTAGGCTCACCTGGCCGCGAATCTGGTCTGCCCCCACGGCACAGACGCCGCCGCTCAGCACGCCCGTATAGCGCCCGTTCAGTTCGGGGGCAACGGGGTAGGCATAGGTGTTGTAAAGCAGTCCCACCCTGGGACGGCACGGCCCCCAGATCCATTCATAGTCGGGTTCCAGCCGTACGCTTTGATACAGGCTCTGCCCTCCGTAACGCAACCCGATGTCATCCACCCGCAGCAGCGTGGCGCCATCCTGGAATGCGTGGCGCCAGAGGGCCGCGAGATCAGCCTGCTGGTAGTTGGTATCCGAAAACCCGCTGCCGCGCGCCTGCGCCTGGCCGATAAAGGCGAGGGCATCGTCACCCCATTCCCGTCCCACCACCCCTGACAGGATCAACTGTCCCGCCGCCCCCCGCTTGGGCTGGAATTGCGGCGACAACTGCAGCGACAGATCACCCGAACCCAGCGTCAGTGTCACGAAGGGGTTTTGCGGCGCGCTGTTGAGGTTGGTTTCATAGCCTGCGAGGCTCGCCACGCTAAAGCGGCTGACCCAGTCCGAGGTGATGGACCAGTCCTGGAATTGCTGGGGCAGCCAGGAGGCCACGGCGGGGGGGAGGTCGGGGCGGGCCAACAGCTCGCGGGCCAGATTGGCTGCGGCGGCGCGGTCCCCCGCCAGGGCCAGGGCCCGGGCGTAGTCCACCTCCACCCCGGCGAGATTGGGGTTGATCAGCAGGGCGCGCTCCAGCCACTCCACCGCGGCAGCGGCCTCACCGCGCTGCAACGCCACCAGCCCGCGATAGGCAAAATAATCGGCGCGGTTTTCACAAGGTGTTTCCAGGGGGCTGAGGCGCTGGGCCTCTTCGGTCAGGGCCGCCTGATCTGTGGGTGGATTGAGCGGAAAGGCCGTGGGGCAGGCATCTGCAAACGCCGCCTTGACGCCAAAAAGCAACGCCAGCCCGCAAAAGACGATCAGTCTCGTCACGAATTCAAATTCAAAACAGAAAAATAAAGGGAGGATCGTTCAGGCAGCGCGCTGCCCGACAAGAGAGAGCGCCCCCAGACGCTGCGCCCGGCCATCGGTAAAGGGCACCTTGAGGGAGTACACAATGCGTTCATGGGGCAGGCCATCCAGCAGGAAAAGGCCCAAGTTTATCAGATCGGCCCGGGGCACTCGCTGTGCCATGGCTTCGCCCACCAGGACGGGGTAGGCCAACTCTGCGGTCATGGCCTGCAGCCGCGATGCCACGGACACCGGCTCGCCCATGACCGTGTGGGTCCGGCGCTCGGCCAGGCCAAAGGAGCCCACCAGCGCCACCCCCGACTCCATGCCGATGCCCACATCCAGGGGCTCCAGTCCAAACCGCGCAATCTCCGGCAATTCGGCGATACAGCGCGGCCACAGGGCTGCCGCGGCAGCCAGCGCGCGCGACTCGTGATCCGTGCAGGGCGTGGCCCCATTCCATACCGCCATGATGCCGTCTCCCACCATGTGCTCCACCACGCCGCCATGGGCTGCGATGATTTCGGCAGCCGTGGAAAAGAAAACATGCAGCACGGTGGCGCTTTCTTCCGCGGGGCGCGCCTTGCAGAAGGCAGAAAAATTTCTCAGGTCCACAAACATCACCGTCACATCCCGGTGACTGGCTTCCACACGGCTGGATTGCGCCTGGTAGGCCACCTTGGCGGCCACTTCCGCCGGAAGATAACTGGCCAGGTTCTGGTAGATGCGCCGGCTTTCAACGCGGACACGGGCATGCTCCGTCACGCCCAGGGCCGTCGCGGCCAGCAGCACAAACAGCGCCGGGTCCACCCAGCCGATCCAGAGATGGGCCTTGAGCAACGCCTCTGCGTATACCGCAAAAAACACTGCCAGCAACGCCAGGGCCATTGCCGGCAACGCCAGCACGGAAAAGCGCCGGCGCGCGCAAAAACCCAGCAGCAACAGTGCTGACAGCCCGCCCGCAAGCCATGGCCAGAGGGCCGCGATGCGCGGCGTGTAGGGCACCCGGTCGTCCAGGATGGCCGACAGCAACTCGGCATGCACAAACAACCCGCTTTCGGCCCCGCCCTGCGGCGTCGGCACAGCATCGCCCACACCAAACGCGGTGGAGCCCACGAGGGTCCAGGCGCCCTGGAGCAGCGTTCCGGGGACCTTGTGACGGATCACGTCCACGGCAGACACCGCCGTAAAGGCACTGCGGGGCAACTGGTAGGACACCCGCACGTCGCCTTTCGCATCGAGCGGAATGGCAATGCCCGGCAACTCCACGGTCCAGGCGGGGTCCAGCCACTTCTGGCCCGGGCGCACCGGCAGCGGTCCATCCTGGCCGGTGGCCTGGATCAGTCCCGCCAGCGCCAGGGTGGGGTAGGTCTGACCCCGATAGCAGATCAGGGCCGGCACGCGGCGCACCATGCCATCGGGATCCACGCGCGGCGTGAGGTGCCCGGCCCGGTAAATGCCCAGCGACGCCGCGTTGGCGAGGTAACCATACGCCGTGCTGGAAGCCTCGGGACAAGCCTCATTGGGTAATGCACCGGCCAGTTGACCGCTGCGCAGGGCATTGCCCGGATCCAGCGAAAACAGTTGGCCCAGCACGATGGGCGACGCCGAACCGGAAAGGGCTTCCCTGACTGCGGCGTCTCCCGGCTTGTCGCCGGCCAGGACCACGTCAAAAAGCTTTAGCTGAGCACCTGCGGCATCCAGCCCCCGGGACAATTCAGCCAGCCGTTCCCGCGGCCAGGGCCAGGGGCCCAGGGCCTGCAGGCTTTTTTCATCGATGTCCACCAGGACCATCCGGCGTTCCACGGCGCCCTGATCGGCCCAGCGCCAGACCCAGGAAGCGGAACGTTCCTCGATCCCCTGCAACACGCCGGGAAACCAGGCCAGCGCCGCAACCGTTGCCAGGACGGCCAGGGCCAGCGCGGCAATGCGGGCACGCCAGGGTCGCAGCAGGAATTCAGTGAGGGCCATGATCGGTCACCGCCCCCACAGTGTCAGGCCAGAGAGGGTGCCACCCACCCCCGGCAGCACGAAGAAATAGCCCGCCCGCCGCGCGTCCTGTGCCACGGCGCCTGCCACCACCGGGCTTCCCGCCTGGGAGGCCAGATAGCCGTTGGCGCTGACCGATCCGCTGGACTGCAGGTTGACCGGGCCCGTGGGTTGGGACGTCAGTCCCAGTTGGGTGTTGAACCGGCTCGTTGCAAAATCGATGGACAGCAACCCTCCTGTCGCACTGGCGGCCTGCTCAGCCCCGTTGCTGCCCGTGAAGGTGACGCCGGATTGAATCAGTCCAAAACTCGCCGAGCCCAGGCTGCCGGGAAAAGTCACCGGGCCATTTTCGGTGCGGAACAGTCCCGCATAAAAATTGCCCACGGTGGGCGAGCGCCCTGCCGAAGCCTGGTTCCACGGGACGCTGACGCTATCCCCGGGGGCCGCATTCAGGTGCCCCTGCATGAAGGTCCAGCGGCCCCAGACCAGTGAATTGTCTGCCGGAAGCGATGCGGCGAAAGCGGAAGCGGAAGTGGCGGCCGTTGAGGCCGAGGTGGAAGTGACATTCGAAGCAGCCTGGCCGGGCGGGGGAGGGGCTGAAGCCTCTTCAGGGGCCACGAGTGCCGGCGTATCCAGGGACTTGGGAATGCCGGGCCGGATGCTGGGTGCCGTTTGATGCAGCCCGTATTCGATCACCCCGGCCATTTCAGCCGTCAATACTTTCGAGCGGCTCGTGGCACAGCCTCCAAAGCCGCCCACCAGGCAGGTTTCGTCAAAGGGCGCCACAATGATTGCCCCCTGGTTGACCACCGCCGAGACCGAATCGGAACGCACCTGGGTGACAAAATCCGTGCCGCGCACGCCGATGGCCACGAGCGGCGTGTTGAGCCGGAAGTGGTCTTTGGCCGCGTGCGCCGCTTGCCCGGAGATGGCGCGGGCCACGCCGCGCTCCAGCGTGAACTTGACTGCGGAACGTTCCGGATGGCCCGCATCGAACTGGTATTCCTGGATCAGGAGACGCGAATTGGGACGCACGCTCACAAAGGCGCCGTCGATAAAGCGGATATGCACATGCCCGCCCTGGGGCGTTTCGATGGCGTCGCCGATCCATATCCGGGCACCTTTCGCGGCAGCGAGTTCCTCGCTGCCCCGCGCGATATGGCCTTCACCGATGGCGAAGGTCACTTCTCCCACCGGCGCCACCTCGTCGGCCCACAGCCAAGCCGGGGCCAGGCCGAGCCACAGCGCAACCAGCACACCACCCAGAACGCGTCGGAGGCCATGCAACGTCATTGAATTTCCTTATGGAATCCTCAAACCACCCAAACGGGAAATAGCCCATTCTGGAACCAGCATACCCCGATTGGAGCCCCCAGGGATGTGCCGGGAATCACAATTCCTGCGCGGACTCGCCTTATCCGATGTGCGAAGAGAAACCTCGGATCCAACAGTCACTCCTAGGAAGGTTGACAATGCCTTCCACATGATTGACAATACTACTACCGTATATTGACAATGTAAACAACAATAGTTGACAATAACTCATGGAGCCGTTGTCAGATGACTAAAGTTCGCGAACGCGGAGAAAACGTAAGGCGATTTATCTTAGAACACGTCGAAAAGCACCCTGCTGACATCAGTAGGGTGACTTCTGACCACTTTGGGATAACGCGTCAAGCAGTCAATGTCCATCTTAATAAACTAATGGCAGAGAGTGCTTTGACCGAAGCTGGAAAAACTCGAAATCGTACTTATAAGTTATGTCCTTTGGTCGAATGGAAGGGACATTATCAAATGACACCTGAGCTTGCTGAAGATGTTATCTGGAGAAACGATATTTCCATTGTTCTAGGGCAAATGCCCGACAACGTGATGAACATTTGGCATTATGGGTTTACTGAAATGTTCAACAATGCAATAGACCATTCGGGTAGCGCTGATATTAATGTTCACATTAAAAAAACGGCAGCGAGTACCGAAATGGTTATCTGGGATAACGGCATCGGAATCTTCAAAAAGATTCAGTCTGAATTAAATCTTCTTGATGAGCGCCATGCAATTCTTGAATTATCCAAGGGCAAACTGACTACTGACCCTAATAACCATACGGGAGAAGGGATTTTTTTCTCGTCAAGAATGTTCGATAACTTTGACATCCTATCGGGAGGTGTCTATTTTTTACATAAGTTTGCTCAAAAAGAAGATTGGATTTTGGAACGTGATCAATTTCGAAACGGAACGTGGGTATGGATGGAATTGCATAACCATACCGCTAGAACAGCAAAGAAAATATTCGACCAATATTCTTCTGGCGAAGATTATGGATTCAATAAAACAGTAGTTCCAGTAAAACTGGCCCAATATGGTAACGATAAGCTTATTTCAAGATCACAGGCAAAACGACTTCTTGCGCGGGTAGAACTATTCAAAACAGTAATGTTGAATTTCGAAGGCGTAGACACAATTGGGCAAGCATTTGCCGATGAAATTTTCAGGATATTTACAAGAACACATCCGAATATTGAACTTATACCCTATAAGACAAATTCAGAAGTCAAAAGAATGATCGAACGCGCAAAGGCAACAGCGCCTGCCGGGTAATCCCCCCACTAGTTAGGTGGCGTAGTTCATGCGGTCAAACCTGTTTCACCTATGCCTGCGCCCGTTCGATTTTATTGCGCTGTTCCAGCAAAACGCCGCGCATCCTTGAGCAGCAGAATCAGTTGCCGTTCGTGCGCTGGTGTGGACTCAAAGCCAAAACGACGATAAAAAGCCTCGGCGTCTTCGTCGATGGGGTGTGTCAGCAGAGCCCGGATGCCAGCTTGATCAGCAATCGCAATCGTTCGGCGGATAGCGTCTTGCAGCATGCTGAAACCAATACCCTGCTTTTGGTAGTCGAGATCGACAGCAAGCCTCGCCAGAATGACCAGTGGAATCGGGTACTGGCCCATCCCACGACGAATCCGCTCGGGAGCCTCGAGCGTGTCGATCTGGCCAACAGTCAAACTGAAATAGCCGGCGACGCGGTCCCCATCGCAAACGACGAACGTTCTCGCTGAACCACTACCTTGAGCTTGACGTGCGTGGCTCGACAGCCAGTCGGTGAGAGCCGGCTTTCCGCAGTCAAATTCTTCCAGCCGATGATGCGCATCCAGTGGCTGTGGTGCCGATAGACTCATTTTTTGGACCACACCGGACGTCGGGAGAACAGATTAGCCAGGCCCGGGTTGTCAGACTCCGGCCGATCCAGCATTTCCAGGAGCGCTTGGTATTGGCTGCCGGAAACCATAAACAATCGCTGGTCAAGCAATGTGTGTTCGGCCGCCTGGTAAGCGGCATCAAGAATGAAATCAGTTAACGACTTGTGTGCAACCTCGGCGGCGCGACGCAGAACGGTTTCTTGTTCAGGTGTCGCGCGCAGGCCGAGCCGGGCCGAACGAGCGGTGGTAGTGGCCGTCATGATAATTTTCCTTTAGATGTACGATAGCCTCTATGTTAGTACAAATGACGCAATTCGTCCAGAAGAATATTTTCCGATGCTGCTGTCCAAGATAGCTGAATCCAGGGCGACAAAGTCGTGAATAACATGATTCCACAATGTTCCTCTCCAATCCGCACATTTCCGCAAGCGCGTAACAGACACGGTTTGAACCAGGTGGCGATTACACCACCATTATTTAGAAAACCAACCGCTCTCGGTTGGCTTTTTTCGCCCGCCACCCCGAACTGCTTGGTTCCGGGCGGTTTTCCGTTCTCTGTTTCTGCGAAGGACGCCGCCGCGCGCCCTCCAGCAATGACGCGGGATTCCGGCTGCTTGTTCGTCATGGAAAGCGCCTTCACGCGGGCGACTCGGCCCAGGAACGATGCTACGAATTCACGATGGGCCGGACGTCCCAAGTGATGGGCATCCCCGGCCGGTAGACAGCCTCGTTGCCGAGTTTGATCGAATCCTTCAGGTGCTGGGCCAGCGGCTTGTCGTACTTCTCGACCTGCTTGATGGCTCGGTCGACGGCGTTACGGAAGGCGTCGCGGACGTTTTTGCGCTTGTCACCGGTCTTGCGCTGTCGCCCGCCGAGACCCTTGCCGCTCTCGATGTACTGGAGCAAGACGGCCATCTCCTTCTCGATTTCCTCAATACGGGCGTGGTCGCCACGCTCACGTGCTTCTTCCATTTCTCCAAACAGCTCATGCGCTTGCTGCTTGCACTCGTTTAGAGCGCGTCGATCAGCGACATCGCCAGCATCCCCCAAGGACACACCTTGGGTCACTTGGAAGCCTTCCTCGATTTCCTCCTGTGCAACACCGGAATTGGTGGGCAGAGCTCAAAGCAGCGTAGGTATCAACCGCGAGGCTTCCACTTAAAAAATGGAAAATACTGTCCAACCAAGCGGAGCCACCTCTGATTCTAGCCGCAATGGCTTAACAGCGGTATGGTATGGCATCAACGGTGGGCAGGGACATGGGACTACGTTTTCGCAGGCGCATCAAGATTCTGCCGGGCTTATGGTTCAATGTGAGCAAGTCCGGCGTGAGTACATCCATTGGCGGCAAGGGGCTGACTGTCAACCTGAAGGACGACAAGGTTAAAATGACTGTTGGACTGCCCGGCACCGGCCTGAGCTACAGCGAGACTTTAAGCCGCACACCCAAACCACAAGGCGATGCACAGACACCCCGGCGCGTTACCTTATTATGAGGTTGGCTGGTGGTCATTGCGGTGATCGTGCTGGTGATATGGCGCGCTGAGCTTGTCGAATGTGAAAGGGAGTTTTGAGGCGGCATAACCGGGGCGGCCTTGAATGCTTGGGGGCATAATCGGGGGCATATCCAAAAGCAGGTTAGCGCAGATTAAGCATTGACGCGGCTTTTCGCGTACTATTCGGGACCCCGCCGCGGTACGTTTTTCAGCTGGCAAGAATCTGAGACATCTTCTCCGCAAAGAAAATTTAGTGGCGCGGTTCGGGCATGCGACTGGCGAACTGCGCCACATTGGATGTGAATGGGTGTTAATTTGGAATCGAGAGCCGCCTTTATTTCCCGATCGGGAAACAAAAGGCCGAATCATGCCCTAATCACACTAAAAATTCCCGATCGGGAAATATCGCTTGCACATAGTCCAGTTGTGGATGATAATTTCCCGAACGGGAAACTGAGCAAGCCATGACATCCATTCGATCACCTCAACAACTCGGCGATGCACTGCGTGCCGCTCGCAAGCAGCTCGGGCTGACCCAGCCCCAGTTGGCGCTGGCGGCTGGAGTGGGTGCGCGCTTCATTGTCGATCTTGAAGCAGGCAAGCCCACCTTGCGACTGGAAAATGTGCTGCGGGTCATTGATGCCCTGGGTGGTGAGGTTCACCTGATCGGATTGCCATCTGTTGCAGCCAACAATCAACGTGAAGGTGACAACCATGGGGCATGAGCTGGAAGTCTGGCTTTTCGCCGATCGGGTCGGCACGTTGGCCCTGGTCGATGGACGACTAAATTTTTGCTACGCACCCGATTGGCTGTCACACAAAGACACCATTACCTTGTCCGCCTCGCTGCCCCTGCAAGCGGAGCCGTTCGACGATCGCAAAACGCGCCCCTTCTTTGCTGGTCTTCTACCCGAAGGGCAGATGCGCCGCCTGATTGCGCAGCAGTTTCAGGTGTCTGGACAGAACGACTTTGCGCTGCTGGATCACATCGGCGGTGAATGCGCGGGGGCTGTGACGTTCCTTGAGCCGGGGCAGCCTTTGCCCGTGCTGACCCACAGCGATGACGTTCAATGGCTGAGCGACGAGGAAGTCGTTGCCATCCTGGATGAATTGCCGCGTCGCCCCATGCTGGCAGGCAAAGACGGCTTGCGGCTTTCCTTGGCTGGTGTCCAAGACAAGTTGCCAGTGGTTTTCGATGGTGCGCGCATCGGGCTGCCCCTCAACGCCACGCCTAGCTCCCACATCCTGAAACCGGCCATCTACGCCATGGACGACAGCGTGATCAACGAAGGATTTTGCATGGCACTGGCTGAGGCCATGCAGCTCAAGCCAGCAAAATCAAAAATTCACCAGGTATTGGATCGCTCGTTTCTGCTGGTTGAGCGCTACGACCGACTGATTGATGCCCAGGGGTACCGACAACGCCTTCATCAAGAGGACTTCTGCCAGGCGCTGGGCGTGGTGCCCGAAATGAAGTACCAGAATGAAGGTGGTCCGGATCTGGCGCAGTGTTTTGATCTGGTGCGCAGTGCGACCCGCCCCAGTGCGCCCCAAGTCCTGCGGCTGCTCGACTACGTGATCTTTAATACGCTGATCGGCAATCATGATGCGCACGCCAAGAATTTCTCTCTGCTGTACGCAGGCAAAGCCCCCGTTCTGGCACCGTTTTACGACACGCTCTCGACGGCGGTGTATCCAACACTGACGCAGAAGATGGCGATGAAAATCGGCAGCAAGTACAAGTTCAGCGAAGTCCAGGCGCGTCACTGGGAGCAATTCGCCGAAGGTGTAGGCTTTACCAAGGCTCAGGCCAAACGGCGAATTCTGGAAATGGCAAAGTCACTGCCAGCGACGGCGCGCAAGCTCCAGTCTAACCCCGGACACAGTTTTACTGGCAATGCCCTGGTTGAGCAAATCAATACCTTGATTGAACAACGCTGTGCCCTGACGATTCGGAGGCTCACCGACCTCGCCGCCGAACCCTCCGTTTGAACCACTATGCGGACGCGGGTTCGATTCCGGATTCGGAATTGAACTGGCACTGAAAGGCAGACGGGTTTGATGCACGTTCCCGGCGACCAGCATGGCTGGAAAACCTGCTTGCAGGTCTACAATCCGGCAGGCTTTTCGAATGAGTTCGCAATGGTTCGCAGCAGCCCGCAGCGCTTCAATTGCGTAATTTCAATAGACGTTTGATGCGGGGTATCATCCCACCACCAATAATGAAACCTCAACCGTTCTCGGTTGGGGTTTTTTGTTGTCCGATCGCTCCAGTTCCCGCGTGTTCGCGGGGGTTCGTG
>JAGWPH010000113.1 GCA_028870615.1 Betaproteobacteria bacterium | reverse complement strand
TTCATGCGCGTCGTCGGCGGTGGCTCTTTGTATTGTGATTTCTGCCCTCATGTTTTCATGTCGATCATTCTCACACTGGCGCCGGGCGCATAAAAATCAATGTATTTGTGGCTGTATTTTAGGATGAAATCTTGAGCTTTCGCTATTGGTCGGCACTCGTCCACCCGGTTAGTATAGCGCCCCATTCTTGTGCACGAATTGCCATCTCCCGTTGCTACCGAATGCGGCTTGTAAGTCGTCGTCTGGATAGGCCGCGGAATCGCCTGGGGTTCGATCGCCAATTTCGAGATATAGAACATCTTCATTCGTTCGATTTATGAGGTGATGTCCGTTTCCGGTGCCAGCTTTGAAGCCTGCGCACATTCCCGGAGAAAGTTGTGTCTCCCCCTGATCCGTGATGAGCACTGGTTGCCCCGCCAAAATGTACAAGAATTCATCTTGTTTCGAGTGGGCATGACGGAGTGCAGAGACAGAACCCGGAACGAGGCGTGTAAGGTTAACGCCGAAATTCGACAATCCGAAGATATCACCAAGGGGTCGTTTTTCCCGGCCAGCCATGCGCTTGGCAAACGGCTCTGGGTAGTTTGATGGTTTCGTTCGGATTGCCGCGTCCAAGGCGATGATTGCTGTGGGGAACTGAGTATTCGGCATAGAGGCTCCATGTGTGGATGTACGCTATTGAGAACATATCCGAGTGACAGGTTATGGCCGACAGCACCAGTAAATGTGTTCCACATAGCTGACATTGACGCACGCACCGGGCAGCCAACGGCAGTCTTCAGGACGGTTACACAAGCGCACGCAACGGCAAATAGTTGCCGTTTTCTGAGATCACATTGCCAACACTATATGGGGTATTCGGTTAGTTACAGCCTTGAGCACAGCCAATTCCCCACTGGTTCACAATTCGTAGACATATTTCGCCGTTGCGTTGAATGATCGAGTCACAGCACGGAACGCAGAAGCATACGGTATCGATGAAAATAGTGAGAGGCATTTTTAACCGCCTGGCGCAGGCCTGCAGACGCAAGGAGCGGAACGACAGGTAGGACACAGATTCCCTGCCGCATGAGTGACCCATTCCGGATGATGAGCTGCGATTCTCCCAATCTCCCCAGACGGGACGCCGGCTTTGCTGGCGAATTCCGGCCACTGTGCGACCACCTCTATGATGCGATCAAGCAACGCTTTGGGTTGCCTGACACCGAACTTGTCGGCAAGTTCGATCAAATCATGATCCGTTATGTTCCACGCTTTGCCATTAACCAACATTTGATGCTGGCGAGTCCATTTGCCGGGAGCGGGATTATGGGAAAAACCCAGATCATAAGCAGGCGCCAGCGTCCATGTTCCCGCTTCGTTTAGAAGAAAGGCAAGGTTTTTGGTGTGATCATCGCAGTTCACCACCGCAACATTGAATGCGCAACGCAGCCACGCCTGCTCAACCGCTTTCGCACCCAACTTCATTTCAAGAACGGCGCGCAAATACTGTTCATACCCGTGCGCATAAGGTTTGTTGAAATCCAGGTGCGCCAACCCGCAAAGGGAATGAACATGGCGCTTTTGGTTTCCTTGCCGGTCGAAACGCCGGGTCATGAAATGCGCGCGCCCATTTTCCTCCAGAAGCCGGCAGGGGCTTATGTCGACCCCCGCTTCCTTAGCCATGAGGTAGTGGGCGTACTCAATGCGCCCAAAACCAGCTGAATAACTTAAATTGCTATCGGTTCCCACGTCAAACTTGAGCAGCCAATGCTCGAAATCGTCAGGCAGATCAAATTGCCCTGAAACAATTTCTCCCGTTGCGGGATTCCACCCAATCACCGCTTTGGCCCGCGCGCCCCCGGCGGAACTTCCGATCTCGATCAGGTCTTGAGTGACCTGCATGACCTCTCCACGCAACGCACGGCGCGCATCCTCGACCAGGTGTGCCATTTGCAACGGCGCTGCCACCTCCGGGCTGTGCGTATCCTTCATGGCGGGTTCAAATTCGAGCGCCCCCATCGCCCGTTTGCCGACATACAACAGGCGCTGAAGCGTTGTGATGTCCTCTGCTTTCGTTCCCTGGCGCTCCAGGTATTCATTGATCAGCGCGTTCCCGAACTTGTCGGGCAGCGCATCGGCAAGCAACCCTGGAAGACCGTGATAAGTTTCCTGGGGCAACCCTGGAAAACTGTAGCGTTTCCGGGTGTCCAGCGGCATTTTCAGAGGCGAGAGATCCAGCCCGGACGCCACGAACGAAGGGGCATACTGGAACTCGTAGAAGCCCGGTTTTCCACGCAAGGGAACAATGGCTCCCACATACCTTCCCCAGAGGTGTACCTCAACCACAGAGACCTCAGACACTGCCCGCCCCTTTCTTTGATGACGCTCGCGGCGCGCGCTGGCGCCGGATTTGCGCCCGGGCTATTTCCGCCAATTCCAGCGGACTGGGGGTGTTGGGGTCTGGGACAAGGCGCTCTATGCCGTCAAGCAGATCCAGCGCCCGCAAGATTGCAATGAGGTTACCCAAAGTGATGCCACCCGTTTTCTCGAAACGCTTGAGTGGCGTCAGTCCGATGCCGCTTTTCTCAGCCAGTGCCGCCTGCGTCATGCCGGCGCCGGTCGGCGCGATGCGCCAGGCGCGCAGCGCCTGGGCCAAACGCAGTGCGATTTCCTTGTCCGTAAGGTGGTGTAAATCCATATGCTAATAATAGACTACTAATATAACTATTTCAACATATCAGACTAATAATAGCCTTATTTATATGCAGGTAAAATTTCTAAGACGAACCCCGGATCAAAGTACGGGGCATTGCACTTGCCTAGGGTGATCAAAATTGGATGCTGATTACCCTGGAATCCTGGTCAGTTTTGCATGCTGATTAACAACCTGCTTACCATTAGGCCGAAGTTCGGCCATAGCGGCCGGGGCGTTTGCCGGGTGGAATGTCCGGTGTAGCGCAGGTTGCCGACATTAACCTGGCTCAATGTTTGAATGACTGCATTTTCACTTGCATAGGACAGCACCGTGCCCACACCGGCCTGTCAGCATTCCGAAAGCGGACGTCGAAATTCGCCAAAGCACTCAGGCAGATGTCTTCTCCCCCACCATCTCCGGCTCGTAATGGCACATCCGGTTACGCCCACCCTGCTTGGCGGCGTAGAGCGCAACGTCCGCACCCTTGACGAGCCCCTCCAGCGAGTTCACTTGCTGCGGATACGTCGCCACGCCGATACTCACGGTGATGCCTGTGGTCTTCCCTCCACCGATGTCAAAGGGCAGGCGTTCCACCGCCGCGCGCAGGCGCTCGGCAATGTTGCTGGCCTCGGTCGCATCCGTCTCCGGCAGAATCATCGTGATTTCCTCGCCGCCGTAACGGCATACGCGATCGATGGTGCGCGCCTGTTTTACCAGCAAGTCGCTCAGGCCCTTGAGGATGGCATCGCCGGCCTGGTGCCCGAGGGTATCGTTGGCGCGCTTGAAGTAGTCGATGTCGAGCATCAGCAACGACACCAGATGGTTATAACGCTGCGTACGGACAATTTCATCTTTCAGCAATGAATAGAACTTGCGGTGGTTATACAGCCCGGTGAGGCCGTCGCGGCTCGCCAGCTCTTCCGCCTGTTCCATGCGCTCGCGCCAGTTGGACTCCCGCTTGCTGACAAAAGCGACGAATCCAATAAAGCCCATGCCCAGCAGCCAAGCCGCGACATGGAATAAG
>JAGWPH010000112.1 GCA_028870615.1 Betaproteobacteria bacterium | reverse complement strand
TGACCTCCTGGTGGGCGACCGTTTTGACGGCCTTGATGAGCTGGTCGAGCATTGACTCATGATAGCATGAGAGGTCTTCTGTCCTGACGATACCCATGGCCATTCCTCGCTTCCATTGCGATATCCCGCTGGGACAAACGCCTGTGTTTGAGTTGCCTGAAGGGGTGGCCCATCACGCTGTTCGTGTATTGCGCCAGGGTGTGGGTGACGCGCTGGTGCTGTTTGACGGATCGGGAGGGGAGCACCTCGTGCGTATCGATCGCATCGCAGGGTCAGCCGTCACCGTGATCCGGCAAACATTCAAGGCACGGGAAGTCGAATCGCCGCTTGACCTGCGGCTGGGACAGGCGCTGTGTGCGACTGAGAAAATGGATTGGATATTTCAAAAGTCCATTGAGCTGGGGGTGTCCCGCTGCTCACCACTGCTGGCCGAGCGAAGCGTGGTGCGTCTTTCGCAGGAGCGGGCAGAACGCCGGCAGGCACATTGGCAGCGCGTGGTGACAGCTGCTTGCGAGCAGTCGGGGCGCAATCGCGTTCCTCCGGTGGATCCCGTCCAGCCTCTGCGCCTTTGGTTGTCCGGTTTGCCAGTTGAAGGAATGCGACTCATGCTGTCTCCCCGGGGAGAGTTCAATTTGTCACAACTGAAGCCACCCGTGGGTCCTGTCGTGCTTCTGGTGGGCCCGGAAGGAGGATTGACGGCGGAGGAAGAAGACGCCGCAACTGCTGTAGGATTCAAGACAGTCAAGCTGGGCCCCAGAACCTTGCGCACGGAAACGGCGGCACTGGCCATGGTGGCAGCGCTCCAGGGTCTCTGGGGCGATTTTATGGAAGTAAAGACGTCCTAACCGTTATAATTCAGCCATGATCCAATCTGACTCCTTCGTCAACTGGTTTCGCTCCGCGGCGCCGTACATCAATGCGTTTCAGAATCGTACTTTTGTGATCGCCTTTGGTGGCGAGGTCGTTGCCGATGGCAAGTTCATTGCCTTGACGCATGACCTCAACCTGCTGGAAAGCCTGGGAGTCCGGCTGGTGCTGGTCCATGGCGCTCGCCCGCAAACAGAAGCGCGACTGACCGCGCGAGGAGTCACGCCACGCTATGTCAATGGCACACGGGTGACAGATGCACTGGCGTTGAGCTGTGTCATCGAGGCCGCAGCGACGCTGAGTTTTGAAATCGAAGCGCTGCTTTCCATGGGGGTGGCCAATTCGCCCATGGCGGGGTCGGACATCCGGGTAGCCAGCGGGAACTTTGTTACCGCCCGTCCTATTGGCGTGGTGGATGGTGTCGATTTCCAACACACCGGTCTGGTGCGCAAAATCGATGCCGTGGGGATACGAAGACGTTTGGATGACGAGGAGATCGTTCTCTTGCCGCCTTTGGGATATTCACCTACCGGTGAAATTTTTAATCTGACGGTGGAAGAAGTCGCCACCGCAACTGCAATTGCCCTGAGGGCAGAAAAGCTGATTTTTCTTACGGATACCCCGGGGGTCCTGAACAGCCGGGGCGAAACAATCTCTGAATTGATGGCACAGGAAGCCGAAGCGCTGCTGAAAAGTGGCCAACCGCAGCCGGAAGATGTGGCGTTTTACCTTCCCTGTGCGGTCCGGGCCTGCCGCAGTACCGTACCCCGCGTGCACCTGATCACGCGCCATGTGGATGGCGCCCTGATTCAGGAGCTGTTTACCAGGGAAGGGATCGGTACCATGGTGACGCGTGACACACACGATGTTTTGCGTCCTGCCAATCTGGAGGACGTTCCAGGAATTCTTTCCCTGATCGAACCCCTCGAGGCAGACGGGGTCCTGGTGAAGCGCAACCGGGTATTGCTGGAAGCCGAGATCGAGCGTTTTTCCGTGCTGGTTCACGAGGGGCGGGTCATTGGTTGTGTGGCGCTGTATCCCCTTGCCGACGAAGGGGCGGGTGAGTTGGCTTGTTTGGCAATTAACCCGGATTTCAGAAATCTGGGCGGTTCGCGAGCGAGAGCTGCTCTCGGTAGAGGACCGGCTCCACGAGAAAGATGTCGAAGTCCAAGG
>JAGWPH010000111.1 GCA_028870615.1 Betaproteobacteria bacterium | reverse complement strand
GGAGGACGATCCCCGCAATCCGGCCGTGATTGCCGATAACGTGGGCGACAATGTAGGCGATTGTGCCGGGATGGCGGCAGACTTGTTTGAAACCTATGCGGTCACCATTATCGCCACCATGTTGCTCGGTGCCCTGATGATGAAAGGGTTTGAGAATGCGCTGATCTACCCATTGGCCTTGGGCGGAGTTTCCATCATTTCTTCGATTATCGGAACCTACTTTGTCAAGGCCCGGGACGGGGGCAAGATCATGAATGCCCTCTACCGGGGGCTGATCGTGGCGGGGGGGATTGCCGCAGTGGCTTTCTATCCCATCACCGCCCTGTTCATGGGGGCTAATCCCGCTGGAATACCGGCCATGAACCTGTGGCTGGCTTCACTGATCGGCCTTGCAGTGACCGCAGCACTTGTGGTGATTACCGAGTATTACACCGCAACCGAGTATTCGCCCGTGCAGACAGTAGCTAAAGCCTCTACCACGGGTCACGCTACCAATATCATTGCTGGTCTGGGAATCTCCATGAAAGCGACGGCTGCTCCCGTTCTGGTGATCTGCCTGGGGATTCTCGGCGCACACGCGCTGGGTGGGCTCTATGCCATTGCCATCGCCGCTACTTCCATGTTGTCCATGGCAGGTATCGTTGTGGCACTGGATGCCTACGGCCCGATTACCGATAACGCTGGGGGCATCGCAGAAATGTCCGGTCTGCCTTCCGCCATTCGTGACATCACGGATCCGCTGGATGCCGTGGGCAATACGACCAAAGCTGTAACCAAGGGATATGCCATCGGTTCGGCTGGGTTGGCGGCTCTGGTGCTGTTTGCAGACTATACGCACCAATTGTCAGGATCGCTGGGCAAGGAAACGGTATTTGACCTGTCCGACCATATGGTGATTGTCGGGCTTTTCATCGGTGGCATGATTCCTTACCTGTTTGCAGCCATCGCCATGGAAGCGGTGGGCCGATCGGCAGGTGCGGTGGTTATTGAAGTGCGACGCCAGTTTCGCGAAATACCGGGCATCATGACGGGGGTACAGCGGCCGGATTATACCCGGGCTGTGGATTTATTGACCAAGGCGGCCATCAAGGAAATGATCCTTCCCTCGTTGTTGCCAGTGCTGGTCCCGGTAGTGGTGGGCCTGTTATTGGGAGCCAAGGCATTGGGTGGTGTATTGATGGGAACCATCATTACCGGTTTGTTTGTCGCCATCTCTATGACGACCGGAGGCGGGGCATGGGACAATGCCAAGAAGTATATTGAAGACAATCATTTTGGCGGCAAAGGTTCTGACGCGCATAAGGCAGCGGTGACCGGCGACACCGTGGGCGACCCCTACAAAGATACCGCGGGACCTGCGGTCAACCCCATGATCAAGATCATTAATATCGTGGCCTTGATGATCGTTCCGCTGCTGAGCTGAAGTGCGTTCACATCCTGCTTTGATCGAACGGTTGGATCAGGATTCGGGGCACCGGCATGATTTGAAGGAATGGCTGAAATGCCGCCTGGCTGATCCTGCCGATGTGCCCCATTTCGATGGACGCATCATGATGACTCCTGAGGATTGCGCCAACGCCACACCCGCTGCAGTGCTGGTGCCGCTGGTTGCGCGTCCGCAAGGGTTGCAAGTCCTATTGACCCGTCGTACCGATCATCTGAGCGATCACGCCGGACAGATCAGTTTTCCCGGGGGCCGAGTGGAGTCTCAGGATGCATCGGAAGTAGTTACGGCCTTACGCGAAACTGAAGAAGAGATAGGTTTGCCTCGCCACCAGATCCAGTTGCTCGGTACACTACGCGAATATTTCATTCCTACGGGCTACCGGGTGATTCCAGTCGTTGGCTGGATCGAACCGCCGTTTCAGCTGAATATTGACCCCTTTGAAGTGGCCGAGGTATTTGAAGTGCCGCTGGCTTATTTTTTCAACCCGGCAAGGCATATTCTGCAGCAGGATGTGAAGGATGGCCGAATGCGGCAGTACTACGCCATTCCCTGGCAGCAACATAACATTTGGGGTGCCACCGCGGGGATCCTGGTGGACTTATACCAGATTCTCTCCGACGATCAAGGTTGAAGCCTGTTCCTGAAGCGATCCGCAGCGTGTACCAGTTCACGCAGGATGCCGGGTTCAAAAGCGGAATGCCCTGCGTCCGGGACGACGATGTATTCCGCTTCAGGCCAGGCCCGATGCAGATCATCAGCGGTCACGATCGGACAAACCCCGTCATAGCGGCCTTGCACGATAATCCCTGGAAGATGCGCAATACTCCGGATATTTTCGAGCAGGCTGTTCTCAGGTAAAAAAATCCGGTGAGTAAAATAATGTGCCTCGATTTTGGCCAATCCTATTGCCACCGGATCGCTGGAGAAGTGAGCTACCGTGTCCGGGCTGGGCAGTAAGGAGGAACAAGAACCTTCGAAGGCACCCCAGTGGCGGGCGGCGGGCAGGTGAACTGCGGGATCCGGGTTGCAGAGACGCCAATGGTAAGCTTGCAGCAGGTCTTCGCGCTCATTTTCCGGAATGAAGTGCGCAAAGGTGCGCCAGGCTTCTGGAAAAATAGCGCGCAATCCGTACAGAAACCAGTGAATTTCCGAAGGGCGGCACAGAAAGATGCCCCGCAGGATGAGGCCCAGACAGCGCTCGGCATGAGCTTCGGCATAAGCCAGGGCGAGGGTGCTTCCCCAGGAGCCGCCAAAGACCAGCCACCGTTCGATCTGAAACATTTTGCGCAAACGTTCCATGTCCTCAATCAGCAAAGGTGTGGTGTTGTCACTGACGCAACCCAACGGGCGAGAACGCCCGGCGCCGCGTTGATCAAAAATGATGATGCGATAGAACGCCGGGTCAAAAAAACGGCGATGTATCGGGCCGGCCCCCGCACCCGGACCGCCATGCAAGAAAACCACCGGGATCCCCCGGGGATTGCCGGACAGCTCCCAGTAGATCTGGTGCGGAGGCGTCGCTGCCAACCAACCGCTGTCGTAAGGGTCGATTTTCGGATAAAGCGGATCAGCCAGGTTTTTGGGAATCAAATTTTCCAAGGGTGTCATCTCGGGTATCATGTTTCTAACGAAATTGTTTCAGAGGGTTTGAATGTTATACGAACTTCACGAATTACAGCACGCTTCGTTAATGAGTTTGAGGCTATGGGCCAAGTCTACAGCCAGTCTGTACGGAAGTCCCTATAGCCCGCTCAGCTATACCCCTATGGGACGTATGGTGTCTGCCGGGTCGGAATTGTTGTTGCGAACCACGCGGCGTTACAAGAAACCCATCTTTGGACTCCAGGAAACGGTGATCGACGGCGCTACGGTTCCCGTGATTGAACAAGTCACTCTGGACAAACCTTTCTGTCAGTTACGTCGTTTTGTCAGAGTGGGCAGCTTCCCGGAACAGCCTCAAGTGCTGATTGTGGCACCGTTATCTGGACATTTCGCAACACTGTTGCGGGATACGGTGCGCGCATTCATTCATGATTTCGACGTTACCATTACCGATTGGCGTGACGCCAAAATGGTACCCCTCTCTGAAGGAGTATTTCATTTTGACGACTATGTTCGTTATGTCCAGGAGTTCATTCGTTTTCTAGGTCCAAATGTTCACGTGATATCGGTTTGCCAGCCCACAGTACCGACCTTGGTCGCAGTGTCGCTGATGGCCGCCCGGGATGAGCCAATCCGGCCCCGTTCAATGGTTATGATGGGAGGCCCCATCGATACTCGAAAGAATCCAACCACGGTAAATAATTTTGCCAAGTCCAAGCCCCTGCTATGGTTTGAAAACCAGGTCATTTACCGCGTACCCGTCAAGTATCCGGGCTATTTACGTCGGGTTTATCCAGGGTTTCTGCAACATGCCGGCTTTGTCGCCATGAATCCTGGGCGCCATATCGAGTCGCATCGTGAGTTTTATCATCAACTGGTGCAGGGGGATGGTGACAGCGCCAATGCCCACCGGGCGTTCTACGACGAGTATAACGCCGTGATGGACCTTCCTGCTGAGTACTACCTGGAAACCCTGGACCGGGTATTCCACAAGCACGCCCTTCCTCAGGGCACTTTGGCGTCCTGTGATGAAGCCGTGCATCCTGAAGCGATCACACGGACTGCATTGCTGACTGTCGAAGGCGAATTTGACGAT